>CALGTP010000525.1 GCA_937902105.1 uncultured Actinomycetes bacterium | reverse complement strand
ACGAGACGAATCACTAAAAACACAATAAACCAAGACGAGACAAAACAGTAAACAACACAAGAAACCAAGACGAGACGAAACACTAAAAACAAACAAGAAACCAAGACGAGACGAAACAACAAAAACAACGACGACAACGACAACAAATCAGCACTAAATTCGCCCCTAACCTCTCCAACACTACCCCCACTCACACTCCTCACCTATTGCAGAGCACTTCCCGTTTGGGCGGCCCTAATCGAACCAACCCCCAAACTCCAATGGAAATAAGCCTATCATTTCCACCGTGATTGCAAATTCTGAAAACACGACACAACTCAGTATTGCAACTACACTGCACGCACATAGCATCGATAACATTTGAGAACCATTAACAGGGACGGTGCAATGTTGGATGAAAAACAGCATTACTATTAGATGTCGCATGTTGGTGTATTTGCTACGGTTTTCGAACACAAGCCTCCTGAGTCTTATGAACTTTGTTTGCGATACTGCTGCAAGCAACAGCCATTGCATCCTCAAAGTTTCCTGTTCCACTACACAAGCTGTCAACAAACAGTTCATCAGGAAGGGTGAGCAGTCGAGCTTCGGTACCTGGAACACGGCGAACGGCTCGGTCTAGCATCTCCTAGCTATGGCTTGTAATGGCGTTGGGCAAGTAAAAAGCAAGCTTGCGAGAAACAGTATGTCACATTGTTTTTCACAAATTGGTTTATATGATTGTCCGACGTGTGCGTTACCAAAACAGCTAAACATGCAGTTTAATCGGTCGCGGAAGGAATAAAATGATATTGTCCCAGAACCCGTTCCTTGCCGCAGGATTCCAGCATGTGGTCCATGTCCAACCACGCAAACGAGGCCTCGTGCCCCGCATGGCCATCCAATCCTGAGTGGATAGGGTCAAGAGCAAACATAGTAATAATCGTGTATCATATATCACATGTGTGTTCCCACTATCTGACTGCATATCCGTGCACAGTGTGTCAATATGCCACAACATCACCTGATAGTTGGTTAATGCAGATTGGCACTGGTATATTTCAAACGAAATATATGATAATACAAATTTGTACACTGACAGTTAACAGGTGTCATAAAACCTACCATGGCCGATGGCGCAAAACACAGAAGACAGCAGTTTAGCTAACACACATTGGATTGGAGCATTAAACGACACACAGAATTTGTTGTACGTCTCGCCTGTCAAATCCGACGAAGAGCCCTTGCCGAACACATCATCCGACGATGTGTCATGCATATCACCTGCTGCGGATTCGGTGGGTCCCCGAAATCTGTTCAAGAATGCAATGTCAGGCGGTGCCTCGCACTGTGAGTCATCAGTTGTCTGAGCAGGATGGGGAACAGCAGCATTGTGAGTGCGTTCCTTTTGGATATGTCCTTTATATGGAGTGATATGAATTTTGACCTTGGTGGCGAACCAATTCTTTGCATCATCCATGTCCGCCAGAGGGTCCCCATCTTCTTGTCCAAAAGAGTATTCGTCATCGTCCACATCACACTCTGTGAACAAGTGGTGTAGGTAGGACTTGAACAGAGGGTGTGTCTTCACAGCGTCAATGTTTCGAAAAAGGGCATCGTCGTAGCCACCGCCGTCATCGTGTTCAAGAACCAAAGCAACGCCGCATTGGGGTCCAGGGATCTCACCACCAGCAGGCAGAGCAGCCGTGTCCGAGCTCCCACCCATAACGAGAGTAGTCTGGCTATCAGGACTGTCTGCGGCATTAGCGCCAGAAGCCTGCACAGGTGGGTGACTGCAAATAAAGATTATAGTTTTGTTATATGGTTAGTGTCCCCTTGGTTTTCAGCTGATTAAACACTGCTGAACAATTGTTTTTTTTTGAAATTAAAGTGTAACCCCCCACGCGGCCTCAGCTTGATCAGGAGCCACAGGCATACGCGGCAGATGCATAGGTGATGCTGAAGGCATTGAAGGTGGTAGGGTGGCAGAATGATCAACACTTGCGAAGACCGTGGGCTCAGGCGTAGCAGTGATTGCGTCGGACCCGGAAGAAAGTCCAGGGCATGTAGCTGGTGACATCGTTGTGGGTGCCGTCGAAGCTGGTTCATCTGCATCCACATTACACTCGAGAGTTCCCATCTGGAGACCTGAGGTCGCTGAAGCAGTCTCTGGTTGCTGGTCGCCATGCATCATATCCGGGCAATGCCTCTTGGGAGTCGATGATGCGGTTTCTGTCGGAGGGGGGAGATCTGGCTGGTGGTCGGCAGACTTCCGTTTAGGCACCAAAACAGCGTCGAGCTGTTGCTGGCCGGGCATTGGAGGCAGCTCGAAGGGGTTAGCGTCTGATGTTTTTGTACGGCGTCTGGAAGCAGCTGGTTTTGTTGCGGCAGCCTTCTTGGGACTCATGAGGAAGAGTGTGATACGTCAGTGGCCTCTAATGTGTGCCTACAACTCGATCTAGCACGTGCCTACAAACGGATTGATAGATGACAGGATTGAGGAACTTAGGATGTCTAGTGAAGCAGGGTTCCTTAAGCTCACAGACCGGATTAAAGCCAAAATCCCCGAATAGGTTTTGGCGTGAATCCGGTGTGCGCACTTAAGTTGCCCATGTAATTTGCCAACAACATAATTACTACATACATGGCCTGTCGCGGTTTGATGAACATCATTTCCATAGAAGGAACAACATGAGCATGAACTTATCATATAGTACAGGGAAGTGTCAACACAGTTATAAATCAAAAGCGAAGTGCCAGCGACGCAACCTGACAAAACACTAGCATTGGTCATTGGCTTCTACCAACAGTAGCGAATCTCAACTAAGATAGTTAGGGAAGTGATTGTGTGTGTGAGTCAGTTTAAGCGTGGGTGCATTACGGAGTATAAGCGACGCAAGCTGCAGCAAAGTTCTATTTGTGAGTGAGATTGGATGTTCATGGGCACAGCTAGTTGGATACTAGCGGAGCTACTAGAACAACTTGCACACAGCATTGAAATGATAAGAGCAAACAGGAACCTAGTACATGCATAAAACAGAATTATGTTCACAACACCAGTGTGTATCAATGATTCAATCCATGTAATAAGAATTGTTCAGCTGAGGTGCTGCAAGACATGTGGTGGCAAGCAGCCACGGCTGTTTCACGCAGTGCGGGCTCCCACTATCATCAGCTCCCCAAATATACGCTGATGTCGTTGTGTCCAAGCACTGTACAAAAAGACAATGGACACATTGGGAAATTAACTGTACGCACGCATGAGAGCAATAATCAGCAGTCGGTGCACAAACACAGGACGAATTACTATACTATGTGATGCGTGTACCGTGTATTGACAATGAAATTAGTGTTGTGGTCAGGTGTAGACTACACAGCACCATGTCTGGTTAACACGCAGATGAGCACACAGGTGACACGATTCAGATCCGAGTGGAGTGTGGATGCGTTGCCCGAATTGCTCTCAAACAGTGCAGTCGTTAAACCCTACCCGACACACACATGTCGCTCTTGTTCCGGCTGATGACATGCACAACTGAGACTGCAATATATGCGATATAACTCACACAAACAAAACAATTGACCATTAAATAACTCCAACATATACCATTCAACATGGAACAAGTAATATGTCGCATGAGCAGTACGAAGCGCAGTCATCTGCAAAACTCTTATCACAGAAATGGCACTCGCATGCGTGATGGGTGGTCATATCAAGGCTGGTTCTAGGACCACCCGACACATGCAAAGCAAGTGTGAAACGTGTTATGATACAATGTGACACCGCAAAATGTGCACTCTTAGAAACCCAACAGTGATATTATGGTAAGTAGTAAGCAGTTTAACATAATGTGAAGCAGCTACTACGCAATAACAAAAGTAATCATGGAACTGGATTAGGTCAATCAAATGCGGCACACAGCACTGATTCGTGTAGTTTAACTACTTGCAGGTGTGCCAGCTCAAGCAGGATCACGTTGCTGCGGTGTCGGGCGGCCAAGCTTCTGGATCAAGTTGGTGGGAAGCACATCAGTCGCCAGCGCCATCATTTCAGCAGGAAGTTGGTAACCATTATCCTTGGCCACAGACAGTGTGTCATACAGAGCTGTTGCCATTTGACCACCAATCTTTGTCCCACTGGACTTTGCACGCTGTGCACTCTTAGTCCTGAGCAGAATTGCCATGGACAAGATAGCCATGTACGTTGAAGCTGCGTGCTTTTGCACATCCAGGTCCTTAAGCCGTGTATTATGTCCAGGTTACAAAAGAAGCCAGTTAACAATTCATGGTCGAATAATGTTAGGTACCATTATAGATTGTGAAACGAGTGACAATTATCGCACAAACACTTAATATAAACTCGCACAGTATTTAGCAACGTGGCAAAAAGTGTGCTATACATATTCGAAGTGTCACCCTGCTTTGAGTTGATATCGGAAATGTCCAGCTGCAACATGGTAGTGTCCTGCTTGACAGATGTACATAGTTGTTCAACCTCGTCGATCACAGTCATAACTGATGATTCTGTGTGTTTGGAGTCATCCACAAACGTGTTCAAGGACTCCAATGTAACCTGTGCGAACTCTGTGGAAGAGCCGACACCCTGCATGAACTGAACAATGTCATCCATCAGTTTGGAGCTATGAGCTTCATACTGACTCTTCCTATCATTGACCAGCGCCATAGCTTTATCCAGTCTGTTGTGGCGGAAAGCATTCACAAAAGTGTCAGTGTTAATGTAAATGTCAGCAAAGGCAGTGCTGCCAGAAGCACATAGGCTGTCGTAGCAAACCTTGAGCATGGAATCCAGGTTGGCTTCAGCCTGTGGGACCGACATGACACTCACCAAGCAGTCCAACACCTCACCCTTGACATAGTTCTTGATCTTATAAGCTGGCTGGACATAATCCTTGATAGATTCACGTGAGGTGGGATCTTTCTGGGCAGTCACCTCGCTGGCACCTCAGCTTGCAAGCAACAAGTCAATACTATGGTGATCACATGGCGTGCAAATATACTAGCATGGATTGTTATTATGTTTTAGCACATGTGCATACCAAATGAACGTGCAGTCAGAAGCTATGAGACACAATGTGTTTTAACGACCTACTGGTTATCACAACAACACATTTGAAGCGCACTGACACTAGCAGTCAGTCCGAGTACACACACTTAATTGGTCGCATGGTGATTCGGTGGTGTAAGAACGAACGCAATTCACAGTAGGAGTTAAGCAGTGATTGGGTGAAGTGGTGACTGGTAGAACTAAAGAATATTATTACAATGGCTATGACTGGTGTCACGTCATGTCCAAATCTCGAATGGTTCAATTACAGTTTAACTATATTGGAAGTACATGTTTGATATCACTGTGCAATAGCTTGAAATCAACAGATGTGGTAGCGCAAATTGCAAAGTAAAACACATCAGTTGATGCAATATGGGATATGATATAGCAAATGTTGACTGCAAGTGGGTAAGGGGAGCACATATGCGGAAGATATGTTTGCACATGAAAGCGACGGTCTTGGTGATGAATGTGTCTCGATCTGTGTTACCAGCAGTAGATACAAGCATCAAGTGCTCGCACGTTGATTCCATCAGCTGCGTATCCGTGTTGCTGACCTCACAGGTGGAAGCGACCTGTGTCGGGCATAACTGGAATACAATGTTATAGATGCAACGCAAGAACTACCAACAACAAATGGAACAACCATAAGTCATAAGACGTATCATGGTCAGGTCCAACAAACTGGTATGACACATGACAGTTTGATACATTCAGTGGCAAACAATGGTTCGGTTAACAAAGCAATGACACTGTAAGTTTGTGAGTGTGT
>CALGTP010000524.1 GCA_937902105.1 uncultured Actinomycetes bacterium | reverse complement strand
TTAGGGGTAAAGCCACGATTGACCAGACTTTTCAATCTGGTGTGTTCGGGTGGATCGAGGTCAATCATCAAACGCGCCACCTCAAGATCGGGGCGTTCTTGATTCATTAATGAACCCTTAGCAGCAGATGAGTAATTCTGGAACTTGCGACTCACTTCGACAACATCCGCATGGCGGGTAATCGCCCAAAACCATTCTGGATAACCTTCTTCAATGCCACGATGACGAGCAATGGGCGCCTCACGACGCATGAGCTCCAGCAACTCATGGGGTGGTCCATCGCGATAAGCCTCGTTGGAGATCACATCAAGTGTCTCAAAACTTAAGGCCGAATTAGTTTCTTGGCTCATCGATCCACTCCTAAAATCAGCCCACTTGTGGGCACGCCTGTTCCCGCAGTAACAAGAACGTTTTCAACATTATCTACTTGATTGACACTTGTTCCACGCACCTGACGCACGGCTTCAGCGATGCCGTTCATGCCGTGAATATATGCTTCACCTAATTGGCCACCGTGAGTATTGATGGGTAATGTGCCACCCATTTCAAGGGCGCCATCTTTAATGAAGTCCTTGGCCTCGCCACGACCACAGAATCCAAACTCTTCCAACTGCATCAAAACATAGGGCGTGAAATGGTCATACAAGATGGCAGTCTGGATATCAGCAGGGGTCAGTCCCGATGAGGCCCATAATTCATCAGCTACGACTTTCATTTCTGGCAATTGGGCGATGTCATCGCGAAAGAATGATGTCATCGTCCACTGTTCTTCGCCAGCACCTTGGGCAGTCGCCACAATTAAGGCAGGAGTATTTGGTAGATCACGAGCGCGTTGCGCGCTGGTGACGACCAAAGCCTGCCCACCATCACTTTCTTGACAGCAGTCAAGAAGGTGTAGTGGATCTACGATCCAGCGACTGGCCTGATGTTCTTCAAGAGTGATTGGCTGATTGTAAAACCACGCCGCTGGGTTAGTCGCAGCATGGCGTCGACCAGCGACTGCAACACGTCCAAAGTCTTGCGAGGTGGCACCGTAGAGATGCATATAACGTCGCGCAACCATGGCTACCCAACTTGCCGGAGTGAGTTGACCAAAAGGCGTTGTCCAAGAAAATTGGGCACGCTCAGCGGTCGCTGCATTGGGGATATCTTGAATGCCTGCACCAAAGCGGCGTCCACTGCGTTCATTGAAGGCGCGATAGCAGACAACAACATCGGCCACGCCCGTAGCTACCGCCATTGCAGCCAGTGCCACAGTTCCACATGCCGCACCTCCGCCGTAGTGCACGCGACTGAAGTGTCGCAAACTTCCGATACCAACATGACGCGCAATTTCAACTTCGGGATTATTGTCCGACGAGTACGTCACCATGCCATCAACGTCACTTGGCTGAAGACCTGCATCAGCAATGGCTGCAGCAACCGCCTCTGAGGCCAAACTCATCTCACTGCGCCCAGATTCTTTGGAAAACTCAGTGGCGCCGATGCCGACGATGGCAGCCTTACCACCTAATTGATTGCCAATTCTTTTGATACTCACGGCAACACCACCTCAACGGTCGCATTCATATGGTCACCCATTGAGTTGGAACCCTTGACGGCGATAGTGACAGTTTTTGTTTGCTCATTCTTCTCCGTCACGCTGCCACTAATGATCATCGTATCGCCGGGGTAATTGGGGGCCCCCAATCGAACTTTGACTGAACGGATAAAGCAATTGGGTCCGATCCAATCCGTAACAAAGCGCCCAACAAAAGCATTGGAGGTCAAGATATTCATGATGATGTCTTGCGACCCGCGCTCAGCAGCCACTGTCGGATCATGATGTACTACTTGATAGTCGCGAGTGGCAATGGCAGTTGCCACAATCAGAGTACGCGTCAGCGGTATCTGTAGTTCGGGCAATTCATCAGCAATCTGAACGCTGGTGAATTCTCTGGTTGCAGGCAGGGTCGTCACTGTCAGGTTCGCGCGATCAGGTTGCCAAGGCGGGCGAGATGTGAACTGGCCGATCCGAGGACACTGGCGAGTTGGATGCCCCAGAGGAAATAACGATGTACGGGATAATCAACATCCGCACCGATGCCACCGTGGAGGTGCTGCCCAGCGGTCACGACTTGTTGAGCACCTTCACTTGCCCAGTAGGCGGCCACAGCAACGTCACGTCGAGCATCAAAGCCTTCTGACAATCGCCATGCGGCGTTGAGTGCCGTGACACGCATCGCCTCGGTCGTGATGTAGGCATCTGCGGCCCGTTGAGTTGTGGCCTGAAATGCTGCCAACGGTTTACCGAACTGGAAACGTGAAGATAGGTGGGTGGAGACAAAGGCTAAGGAACCTTCGCAAACGCCAACTTGTAGAGCAGCAAGAGCGGTCAGCGAATGTTCGAAAACTGAACGAAGAGCTTCGCGACCATCGGCGTCAGTCCCGTGTCCGAGAAGGTTCTCCGTGGCGATGGTGAGATCAAAGTCAATGTTTCCCTGGGGCTCGTGATTTGTGGTTTTCACAGAAGTAACTGTCACCCCTAGTTGACGGAGATCAACAATAGCGATGGCGACTTGCTCATCACTCTTATCTGACAGTGTGATGGGCACTAGAGCAATGTCTGCGTGCTGAGCGAATGGTACGGCGGGCTTATAGCCGCGCAAAGTAATTTGGTTGCCGGTGATGGTGCCAGTGACTGTGGGGCGCATCACATCATTGGCTCCAGATTCAGCCAGAGCGATCGTGGTGATGAGTTTGCCTGAGGCAATAGCAGGGAGATACTTTTCTTGTTGTTCGGGTGAACCAAAATCGGTGATCGCTAATGCCACAACTCCTGTGCTCCACAATGGAACGGGAGCGACATAGCGTCCCTGACCCATGAGGGCCAATGAAAGTTCGACGGCACCCATGCCACTTCCACCGTGTTCTTCAGGAACACATAGTGCGGGGATACCGCTAGCCGATAACTGCTCCCACATCTGACGGTCGAAGCCGTCACCTTTTTCTGCAGCCTTGATTCGTTCGACGGTGGCCTGACCCTCAAAAATTTGCAGGGCTAAATCTTTAATAACTTGTTGTTCTTCGGAAAGATCAAAGTTCATGCGCTTGCTCCGTTGCTCGATGAGGTCTCAACAATGGCAAAGGGGAGTTTCATATCGGGATCCGTTGATCGAATGTCAATCCGTACGCGGGCTCCGATAACAAGAGACTCAAGATCGGTGTCGGCGGAGTTCATCACCATGCGAATTTTGTCGCCGCCAGGGGCATCCACAGGATCAAGATCAACGAGCAGAATTGGTAATGGGTAATCAAAACTTGGAACTTGTGGGTAATGCGCGACGACGAAACTATGAATCGATCCTGAAAGCGGCATCTCAACTTTAGTCCACTTCAGACTGTGGCAAGACGGACACATCGGACCGGTGGGGAAGCGAACCTGTGAGCATTGACCGCAACCTTGAGCGTACAAAACACCTTCATTGAGAGCCTCAAACCACCACTGATTATCGTGAGTTGTAGCTGGTCGTGGTCGCGCTGGCCGAGGTTTACTGATCGGGGCTTTGGCGGCAGGCTTAAAGCGGAAAATGCGGAACAACATTGAGCCAACTAACTGCTTATTGGCGTCGTAATAGTCCTGTCGGGTGCCAACGAAATGACCCGTGCCGAGGCCCGTAGATTTTTCGTTGCTGATTGAGTCAATAACCGTGCGCATGGTGAGTTGGTCACCGGGGCGCAAATAACGTTCGTAGGTTTGTTCGCTATTAGTGCCTAAAACACTGGTGAATCCACGTGAAAAGAGCAGTTGATTCATTTTCTCGTAGGGGCTTTCTCCGGTGAGTTTGGGTCCCTTGAAACTCATCATCACCCACGCCTGCAACATCGTTGGTGGAGCCACGATGCCACCATGAATGCTTGTTGCTGCAAGTTCTGTATTTGTGTAAATCGGATTGTCGTCGCCGACAGTCTCAACAAGATGGCGAATCATCGCGGCGTTGACTTCGTCGGGAGCGAGGACAGGTTCACCAATTTCGAGTCCTACAAACGCCTGTAACTGCGCGTTAAAAGATTCTTTTTCCTGAGGAGTGGTATCAACAATGATGTCAGCGGCGGTCGTACTCATCAGATTCTCCCTCATCCAACCTTACTCAATGAACGCCACGGCAGATCTTTGTCATTTTGCGGTTCGCGTGGCAGACCAAGACCGCGTTCGGCGATGATATTGCGTTGAATTTCATCCGTGCCGCCGCCGATTCTGATCGCGAATTGACTGAGTAGGTGTTGACCCCACTGATTGTCCTCAGCAGCATCATCGCCCCACAACATGATGTCCGCACCGAGAATCTCTGATGCAACGTCTGCTGTGAGTCGCCAGTGGTTGGCATAGGCCAATTTCAAAGTGAGGGCCTCAGGTCCGGGCATACGTTTTTGGCTCATAGCGGTACGCATTCGGAGGCCCATGTACTTCAATGTTTCGGCTCGGGAATGCGCGAGAGCGAGACCTTGGCGAATATGTGGGTGACTAGACAGACCTCGCCGCTGGGCTAGGTCGATCAACTGATCAACAGACCAATTTCCACCTGAACCGATGTGATTGCGCTCGTTCATCAAAGTGGTTTGAGCGCCCTTCCAACCAGCATTGATTTCGCCAATAATGTTGGCGTGGGGAATGCGTACATCGGTGAAGAAAGTTTCGTTGAAGTGTTGCACTCCAGTGATCTGAGTAATCGGACGGACTTCAATACCCGGTGATTTCATATCGAGAATGAAGTAAGTGATGCCGGCATGCTTCGGAAGATCCACATCTGTGCGCGCCAACAAGATCGCGTATTCAGCGAATTGGGCAAAACTGTTCCACACTTTTTGTCCGTTAATGATCCAATCATCACCATCGCGTACAGCACGTGTTCCCAGTGAGGCGAGATCGCTTCCTGCTCCCGGCTCGCTGAATAATTGACACCAGACTTCCTCGCCCTTGAGAATCGGTGCCAAATGTTTTTGCTGTTGCTCGGGCGTGCCATGGGCAATGAGGGTGGGGCCGACCATGCCAATGGAGATAGCGAAGGCTCCTGTTGCTACATCAAAGCGTGCTTGCTCCTCGGCAAAGATGGCTGCCTGAATGGCGCTCGCCCCTTTCCCTCCGTACTGCGCTGGCCAAGTGATGCCTGACCAGCCGTGGTCATACAAAACACGCTGCCAATTCCTGCACTCTTGGATGTGATCGGCGAGATTATGGGAGTGATCTGAGGTTCCACCACTGGGATCGCGGGGAGTGGCATGGGCTTCTAGCCAAGAGCGGGCCTCTTGGCGGTAAAGCGCTTCCTCTGGTGTGTCGCCGATGTGCATAAAAGGATGGGTCCCTATGGTGTGAAGTGGCGATTTTGCTCGCCAAAGGTTTCTGACAGTCTGTCAGAAACTAGGTGCTCAGCACCTAACCGCGCCACGTTGCTGGCCCCGAATAAAATCCTAAATCGTCCCTGCTGTAGAGCATCGGCGTAGAACCGTCCATGTCAATCACGCTCGGCCAGTGATCACGGAGCGATTCCAAGGAAATCTCGGGTCCGCCAGACCATCCAGGTACTCCAAGTGTGGAAATCAGGGCAACTCGACCCGCCCCAGTGGTGAAAATCTCTCCTGAGCAAGCAACATCTTCGTGGACCAGCCAAGTTGCTGCTGGCGAGCACATCTGTGGGGCAAAGTTTGCCTCCATCCATTGCCGAGTGTCTTCGTTGGGGTTCAGAGCTGCCGAACGGGTGTAACCGATGGGCATCAAAATATTGACCTTGATCCCCACAGGGGCGCCCTCAAGGGCTAGCGAACGTCCCAAACCGATGAGCCCCGCTTTGGCCATGGAATATGCCGGCATGCCAAGCGAGCCGATTGCTGCGCTTGACGAGGTCATCAAAATGCGCCCATAGTTTTGTTGCCGTAAATGCCCCCATGCCGCCCGAGAGACATTGTAGGAACCGATGAGGTGCGATGAAATAATCGTTGCAACCTGAGCATCGCTGGTTTCCTCAATGGTGCCTGTCGGACCACCCCTGCCAGCATTATTGATCACGATGTGCAATCCGCCAAACGTTTCCAAAGCTGTCACCACGATGGCCGCTGCGGCTGCTGGGTCAGATACCGAGTTGGTATCGGCGACGGCATGGCCGCCTTGCTTCATAATGTCCTCGGCAGTTTTCGCGGCGTGCTCGGCTGAGACATCGTTGACGACGACCTGGGCGCCCCGTGATGCGAGCAAAAGAGCATGCTCGCGACCAAGACCACGACCAGCACCAGTCACAATTGCTACTCGACCATCAAAACGAATCAACGATTCACCCATTGCGCCACCGTACAGTGCAGAACATGGTTGAAGCACAAGCGATCTCCAAGCAGCGTGTAGTGATGGTGACTGGGGCGAGTCGTGGAATCGGCAAAGCCGTTGCGATTGCCCTTGCTGAGCAAGGTCATCACCTCATTTTGACGGCCCGCTCACTGGAGGGTGGCGCAACATTTTCTGGGACCACGGTGGATGATCCGTTGGCTGGTCAAGGACTGTCGGGCTCGGTGAGTGAGGTGGCTGCACAGTGTCGCTCTTTGGGTGTTCGGGCGATTGCCGTGGCATTGGATTTGACTGATGAGCAAAGCATCATAACGGCCGCTGAGATTGCTCTCGCAGAATTCGGGAGCGTTGATACCTTAATTTCCAACGCTATTTATCAGGGCCCTGGGGTCAATGATCTTTTTGCCGATGTGCCGATGGATCTGTTACGACAAGTGATTGAGTCCGATGCCGTCGCACCTTTAGTTTTGTTGAAAGCATTTTTGCCAGGCATGCTCACAAGCGGCCGCGGAGTTTTTATTCATCTGACATCTGGGGCCGCGACTTTGGCACCAAGAAAACCTGCGGGCCAGGGAGGGTGGGGGCTTGCCTACGCTATGGCCAAGGGCGCGGCTCACCGTATCGCTGGAGTTTTGCATGTCGAACATGGTGCGCAAGGATTGCGTGCCTACAGTGTGAACCCTGGCCATGTGACAACTGAAGTGATGCATATGCGGGCACAACGCGAAGAGCGCACTGTGACCGGAGAAGGACCTGAGGATGTTGCGATTGCTGTGACATGGCTCATTGCAGGCGACGCTGCGGCCTGTCAATTATCGGGTCAAGAAGTCGTTTCCCGTGATGTGATTCAACGACTGCGTAATTCTTGAATAGCCCGACGTAACAAATCATCGTTGTCGGAATTTGGTGGAGGGGCGACCAAAATTCCGTCAGCCAGTTCACCAAACCACTCCATCGCCACATCTGCTAAATGTTCATAGGTGGATTGGGGCACCAAAGTGTCAAGCATCTCATCATTGATCACATGTGATAGATCGCCCCAACGTTGGTCGCGAATGAGCGAACGCAACTGTGCCGCTAAACCCGTCCAGCCAAACAGGTCAAGAGTTCGTTCATAGGCAGGCGTTGAATATAAAAATGCTAAGAGTCGACGGTTGTGTTCGCGTCGTTCATCAAGGTCGTCTTGAGTGCGCCCCAAGATCCACTGTGTTCCTACGACCAATTCAACATCGTCAACAGATCGGCCTACCTGATGGGCGCCAACCTCTAAACCTGGGCGACAGAGTTCGCTCAGATAACGCGGATGGCTATTAGTGGGGTGAGTGACAAATCCGCTTGCGATGCGTCCAGCAAGTTCAACAATATTTTTGTTGACGCCCCCCATCCAGATTGTTGGACGAGTCACGCCTACGGGCAATGGATCGGGGGTGAAATTGGGAGTGAGCAGATTGAGGGTGTAGTGCTCGCTGTGATAGTCAAGCTTTTCTAAGCCGTCAAATGCTCGCCAGCAAGCTTGTACAGCGCCGATGTGGTCACTCAAACGTTGCACAGGATTGTCGAATTGAGCGCCGAAACGACGTTCAATATGCGGGCGGATTTGTGTTCCCAGTCCCAATTGGAATCGCCCATCTGACATGGCGGCAAGATCCCATGCAGAGTAGGCCACTGCCATCGGACTGCGCACCAAAGCAAGGGCTACTGACGTGCGAACGGTCAACGTCTGTGTGGCCTGTAGAGCCGCCATGGAGACAAGAAAAGGATCGTGCACAGTTTCGGCAATATGCAAAGCGTCGTAGCCCAGGCTTTCGATGCGTTGCGCGTGAGCCGCAATGTCGAGCAGAGCAAGTCGTGGGTCAAGGCCGGCGCAGACGCGCATTATGTGTTTTCCCGAAGAATCCGCGAACGTTGTTTAGCCCACGCCCGAGCGCGTTTGTTTTCAATCTCGTAAGCGGCATCGGTGTCACCAAGTTGAGCGACCTCATCGTAGAGTGCGCGAATTGCGTACACACTCTCTTGATGATTGGCGCTGATTTTCTCGGCCAAAGTCATCGCCCGAGATAACAGTTCAGCGTGGGGGACAACCTCAGTGACTAAGCCCCACTGGTATGCAGTCTGAGCATCAATGATTTCTGAAGTCAGACTCATACGACGGGCACGCGCGACTCCGATGAGTTGAGGAAGTTTGATGGTTAGTCCCCAGCCAGGCAGCATCCCAACTTTGGCGTGAGTGTCGGCGAAGCGAGCAAGTTCACTGGCAATCAAAAAGTCGCACGCCAAAGCGATTTCCAGACCACCTGTGATCGCCGCTCCATTGATTGCCCCAATGACAGGGACTCGCGTTGGCGGTAACGCACCCCAATAGCCAGGGTGAATGTTCTCACCTTTTTTCTCACCACTGCCGACATCGCGCAAGTCGAAACCTGCACAAAATGCGGGGTCGCAACCCGTCAGGATGATTGCCTGCACATCGGGATCGGCATTGGATTCGCTCAGAGCGGCGGGCAAGGCGGTCGACAATGCCGAGTTGAGAGCGTTGCGGGCGTGCGGGCGATTGAGGGTGATGATGGCAATCTTGCCAGAGGCGGTTGCGCGCTTGTCAACAAGGACTACTTGTTCGCTCGTTGCGTCAGAATCACTCACCATCTGACAGAGTGTCAGAAACGGAGGGAAGTTATGAAGTTCTGGTGTGCGACAGCATTTATGAAGACCAAGCAACTTGTGCATATTGCACAATTACTTGATGAGGCCGGTTATCACGGTCTGATGGTGAGTGACCATTTGGTGTACCCCAAAGAACTGAAGTCAAAGTATCCGTACTCGCCCCACCCTGATGGTCGCCCGATCTGGGATCCACAGACCTCGTGGCCCGATCCTTGGGTGCTGATCGGCGCAATGACCAGCGTGACCAAGCAATTGAACTTCACGACCAATATTTATGTGGCTGGTCACCGTCCTCTTTTGCAGTTGGCTAAAGAAATAGCCACGGCCTCAGTGTTATCCGATGGTCGCGTTGCGCTTGGCGCTGGCGCAGGCTGGATGAAAGAAGAATTTGATCTGCAGGGTCAAGATTTTTCAAATCGCGGTAAGCGTCTGACCGAAATGGTCGAAGCGCTACGCGCCATGTGGCAGGGTGGTTGGGTTGAGTTTCATGGTGAGTACTACGACATTCCGCCAGTGACAATGGAACCGCATCCACCCTCTCGGGTACCGATCTATATCGGTGGTCATACTGATGCGGCCTTGAAGCGTGCCGCCAAAGTTGGCGACGGGTGGATTGGTAATGCTTATCCGGTTGAAGAAGCTGAGATGTATATCAAGAAACTCAAAGGATATTTGCGGGAGTATGGACGCGAGAGTGACGACTTCGAAATTATTTGTGGTCTGTACGCAATGCCGACTGCTGATCTATACAAACGCGCCGAAGAAGAGATGGGGATGACAGGAACTTTGTGTATGCCGTGGGCCTTAGGTAACCCATCAGCTGGCGATCATGCGGGTCTTGAAGAAATGGCTAGTGCCTTCAAGCCCTATATCGAGGATTTCGCCACCAACGTTGTCTCTAAATGTCAATAAAAATTATTGTCGGAGATTCACCCTGGCCAAATAAGTGATTGCATTTCGGTGTAGCACAACATGCCGAAATCCCCGCCGTCACGTCCTACTCCGCTCATCTTGAAACCACCGAATGGTGCTTCATGATTTCGCTGGGCAGAGTTGATGCCAACATTGCCGCTGCGAAGTTGGCGGGCAATGCGGTAGGCGCGATCTGTGTCCTGTGAAAAGACATAGTCATATAAGCCGAATTCGGTTCCGTTGGCGATGGCGATACCTTCGTCTTCGTCGTCAAAAGGAATGACCACAACAACTGGTCCGAAAATTTCTTCTTGTACTGGCGACATATCGGCGCGACAACCAGCAATCAATGTCGGAGCAACGTAGAAGCCGCGTTCCATATGTGAGGGTCGACGGCCATCAACGATGATCTCTGCGCCCTCATCGGCGCCAGCTTGGATATAACTTTCAATGCGCCCACGCTGAGCGGCTGAGATAACAGGGCCAACCATGGTGTCCATCAAAGTTGGATCACCGACCTTCAAGTTGGGGGCAATGGCGCCAAGAGCGGCAACCAATTCGTCATAACGACTGCGATGTACAATCGCCCGCGTTGGTGCAGTGCAAATTTGTCCACTATGAAATGACCAAACACTTTGGATGGCCCCAACTGCTTTGGCAATATCGGCGTCATGCAAAACGAGACCGGCACCTTTGCCGCCGAGTTCCAGCAACTGACGCTTCATGGTTGCAGCCCCCGCCTCCATAATTCGTACTCCGACGCCAGTTGAACCAGTGAATGAGACCATGTCCACGTTGGGACTCGTTGTCAAAGCGGCAGCAGGAGCGGGTTGTGAGGACGTGATGACATTGACGACACCTGGGGGAAAGCCAACTGCGTGCATGATTTCGGCGAGTTCAAGAATCGCCAGCGGATCCTGTGGGGCCGGCTTCATCACCACGGTGCAACCAACTGCTAAGGCTGGAGCAATTTTGCCGACCATATTCACGAGAGGGAAGTTGTAGGGCGAGATACATGCCACGACACCAACTGGCTGGCGATGGACAACTCCACCGATCAACCCACCGGCCGCCAACGGGGTCGCCTGCATGATTGAGGGAGGTAAAGCAATATCCCAACTGCGGGTGGCACTGCGCGCATAGCGCTCGCAGCGTTCAATTGCGACCGGTACTTGCATCCGCGATCCAACCATTGCCGTTGCCCCAGTTTCACTGATGATCAGTGGAACCAAATCGCCTTGTCGCTCGCGCAAGGTGTCGGCTAGAGCCTGCAAAAGTCGGGCCCTCTCGCCGGGAGGGGTGCGCCACCAGGCAGGAAAAGCGTCTTGAGCGGCCTGGGCAGCGGCCTCGGCTTGGGCAACCGAGGCTTCAGGGGCATACCCCACGATTTCTTCAGTGGCTGGGTTGACTACCGCACAGGTACCTTCATCTCCGACAACCCACTCACCCCCAATGAGCAGTTTGTAAGTCTTATCAATACTGGCCGTGGGCTGAGACATGTGGTTTTCTCCTCGTGCGAATGCGATGCTAAGGCTACAATCTGACGCATCGTCAGATTCCATCCCAAGAAGATTAAATAGGACTCTGGGGCAACTCCAACTCTGAAAGAAGCAGGCACAAGATGTTCGACATCGTGATTCGTGGTGGGATTGTTATTGACGGAACTGGCGCGCCCAGTCGTCAAGCAGATATTGCAATTAAGGATGGGCGGATTGTCGCCGTTGGTGTGGTCGATGAGACTGGGGTCGAAGTCATTGACGCCACGGGAATGATGGTGACACCGGGTTTCATTGACCCACACACTCATTACGACGCCCAACTTTTGTGGGATCCAACAGCCAGTCCGTCAAGTGTTCACGGAGTGACGACAATCGTTGGCGGCAACTGTGGGTTTACGCTTGCGCCGCTGTTGCCAGGAGACGCGGACTACTTACGCAAGATGATGTCCAAAGTTGAAGGTATGCCTTTGGCCGCTCTCGAAAACGGAACTGATTGGTCATGGGAATCATTCGCCGAATATCTTGCCCGGCTTGAAGGAAATATTTCAGTGAACGCTGGTTTTCTTGTCGGACACTGCGCAATTCGACGCTATGTCATGGGTCCAGCAGCCGTTGGTGAAGAGGCGTCGGCTGAAACTATTGTCGCCATGCGCGCCGAATTAGCAAAGTCAATCAAGGCTGGCGCTCTGGGCTTTTCATTTACCAACAGCACCTCGCACAGTGATGGTGATGGCGAACCCGTGGCTAGCCGATGGGCAACTCATGATGAACTTCTAGCATTATGCGAAGAAGTGAGTTTGCATGAGGGGACAACCCTTGAGGGTATCGTGCCCGGCTGTTTGGATCGATTCGCTGATGATGAGATTGAACTGCTCGGCAAAATGAGCGCCATCGCCAATCGTCCAATGAACTGGAATGTTCTCACGGTTGATTCACGTGAACCAGATCGGGTGGCACGGCAAATATCGGCCTATGACCGTTCAATTGAGCTTGGCGGACGCGTCATCGCTCTGACAATGCCAGTTCAAGTCCCCATGAATATGAGTTTCTTGAACTTTTGCGGACTCTGGCTATTGCCGGGTTGGCAAAAGATACTGGGTGTGCCGTTGGCGCAACGCATAGAAATTCTCAAGGATCCAGACACTCGCGTCTTCCTCCTAGAAAACAGTTTGTCGCAGGCCGCTGGAGTCTTTCGGCGTCTCGCCGACTGGGGGGATTACATCATCGGCGACACCTATTCGACGGCGAACGAGGGTCTCAAGGGTCGTACAGTTCGCGAGATAGCCCAAGAACGATCCAAGAGTTCCTTTGGGACTTTGTTGGACATTGTGATCGCCGATGATCTGCAAACAATTTTGTGGCCTCAACCCCAAGATGACGATGCCGAGTCGTGGCGCATGCGTGCCGAACTATGGCAAGACGGACGAGCCTTGATCGGCGGTTCGGATGCTGGAGCGCATCTTGACCGAATGTGTGGCGCCCCGTACCCGACGCGTTGGTTGGCGGATTGTATTCGCGGTCGCAAATTGGTATCGGTTGAATATGCCGTGCAGATGATGACCTCACAGCCCGCCAAATTATTCGGACTGGTGGATCGTGGCGAATTACGAGTTGGTGCTCATGGTGACATTGTCATTTTTGATGCAGATGAAATTGCTTCAGAGCAAGCCAAGTTAGTGACTGACTTGCCTGGTGATTCATCGCGCCTCAGCGCCGGCTCAATGGGAGTGAAGCGGGTCCTCGTGAACGGAGTCACCATTGTTGAGAACGGTGTCGCAAATGGCGCAGTTCCAGGCACGGTATTGAAGTCGGGTATTGACACTTACACCGTGACTGCTCGCTAATTCATCAATGAATACACATGCAAAAAAGGGCCGCCCTTGCGGGCGGCCCTTTCGCTGAAGTTATATTCAAACTTTCAACTAACTGATTGGCACCCAATCACTGGTGACTACTCCACAGTTCACTGGAGCAGCACAGCCGTTGTACAGGCCATTGGCGTCAGCAGGCGTGTCAACTGTTGCGGCAGTGATGACCACGGTATGCACGGCGCTCGAGGCGTAGGCCTTGCCTGGCGCAAACCCGCCAGATCCTCCAGCAAGAATTGGGAGCGGGACTTCGCTCAAATTGAGAATCGCAGCCAGCGTTGAAGCTCGAGTTGGGTTAGCCCCAGCGGCTGTCAGACCAAGATTCAAAATATTAGCTAAGGCGCATTCTTGAGGGGCATAATCCGAACTCATGACTTTGCCAGCGGTATCCGTGAGGATTTGACCCGCTGGTACGCCAGGGTACGACTTATTGCCAAAGTACGCTTCAAAACTTTCATCGAAGAACGCACGGCACTCAGCTTCGAACTCATCGTCAGGACGAGTTGTCTTGCCGTCCGTCATATGGTCGTAGGTGGTGATGCACTCACTGCCAACAGCCGCTGCAGGTGCACGGCTCAGACCAAATGCAGAACAGCCCGATGAGCTTGTGTCCAACAAGGAGAATTTTAGACCAGCGCTAGCAGCAGCTGTCCAAAAGCCGGTGTTTTCGGTGAACGGTGAAGCCACAAAGACGCGAGTTGCACCCTTAGCTTGGAAAATACCTACGGCAACGGCGCCTTCTTCATTGATTGCGGCTGAATCGCCACCAGTTGAGTTCATTTCGATGAGTTCAACGGTGAATCCTGCATCAATCAATGTTTGCTCAGCGGCTTTGCCGGCGGCTTGAACCGCTGGCGAGTTGTTGGAAAGAATTCCAACGGTTGCACCAGCAACAGCCTCTGAGGTTCCGATCCAAGCATTGACTCCCGCGCTGCCGATGACTTCGGCTGGAGCAGCAAGTGAAATGGCTAGTCCCGTTTCGAGTTCGCTGAGTGACATCACGTCGCCGTACATGATTGGCATGCCGGCATCTAAGAGACATTTGCGAGCAATGGACGAGAGGCCTGTGCCGTTGATCACCATGAACAACTCGTTGTCAACTGTGGCAGCAGCGCACAAGGTGTCAAAGGTGCTCGGGTCAAGTGGATTCCATACCAATTGGAAAAGCTCAATCATGCGACCGTTAATGCCGCCAGCAGCGTTCCACTTTTGTACGAAGACATCCCAACGATCAAATAAATGCTTTGTCGTCAAAGTTTCGGGAATCGAAATTCCCATGGCACGAATGGCCTCAAGGTCAGAGATTGCGACACCGATTTTGATGGTGTCGGCAGTAACTCCGATATCTGATGCAGTCCGCTCTTCAGTGACTGGCGCCTCTGTTGACGGCGCCTCTGTTGACGGCGCCTCGGTTACTGTTGATTCGCTATCGCTGCCACCGCATGCCGCCACTATGAGCGCGGAGCTGGCAAGGACTGCGAGTATAAAACGGGATTTCTTCATAATTGCTCCCCCTTGGAGTTCGGTAGAAAATCGGGCCTTTTGGCGACGACAAAAAGAAACTAGCAGAAAATGACAGAGTTTCTGACGGTCCGTCAGAAACTCCTGACGGACCATCAGAAATGCTGGGCGCGGCGGCTAAGGTTTGGCGGGAGAGCGGGGCGATTGTGCAAGAAACTGAATCAACAACGAACACTCATGTGTCTCCTGCGGCGTTGGCGAGTTCGATCGTCACCGCCCAGGAAAACCTTCTTGAACAGCGACTTTCTGATTCTCAAGACACTTCAGATGTAGACGCATCATCTCCAGGGGAGATGATGACCTTACGTCACGGTTTGCGCAGTGGGGGTTGGAGCATCGCCACGGTCTTGTTGCTGTTCACGGTCTTTGAAGAGTTTGATCGAGTGGCAATGCAGGTGCTTGGTCCCGATATCCAGGCCTCACTAGGTGTCTCAGACACTGTGCTTTTGGGGTTGCAGAGTTTCGGAGGCGTAGTTCTTGTTCTGGCGACCCTTCCTTTTGCGTGGTTGGCCGATCGGCGAAGCAGGGTGCGGGTGCTCAGCGCCGCTGGTGCCTTATGGATGGCTTTCGCCGGCTTGACCGGGGTAGTGGTGAATACATTTCAGATGGGTCTGGCGCGCGCTGGCTCTGGTCTGGGTGCTTCGGCGCGCGTGCCCATTGCTCCGTCCTTGGTAGCTGACCAATATCCCCTCGGCGTGCGCACTCGCGTCTTCGCCATTGAGGCTTTAGGTCGGCCCTTAGGACAAGTTCTCGGGCCACTATTTGCAGGTGCCGTCGTTGTGGCGGCGGGCGATGACGCTGGTGACTGGAGAGTTGTTTTTCTGGCGCTTCTTATTCCTGCGGGACTCACCATTTTGTGGTCGCTATCGCTCAAAGAACCGAGTCGAGGTCAACAAGAACAAATTGCGCTTTTAGGCGAGACAGCCATTGTCGCGCAATCTGAGCCGCCAGTACTTTTGTCAGCGGCCTTTCAACGATTGAAAAAAGTTCGGACTTTTTATTTTCTAGTTGTGGGTATCGGCGTACTTGGTTTCGCTTTGATTGCAGTTCCTGGGGCATTCAATCTTTTACTTGAAGATAGTTATGGCTATAACGCCGGCAAGCGCGGTTGGATTGGAGCGATCACTTGGTCGGGGGCTCTAGTTGCGATACCAATTGCTGGCCGTATCGGGGAAAAACTATTTCGCAAGAACCCCTCTTCGGCTCTGCGGATGATGGGTGCATGCATCCTCCTCTATGGAGTTTTTGTCACTGTTGGATTGCGTTTTCACAGTCCCGCCGTGATGATCGCTTTAACAACCATCGGTTTTGCTTTTCAAGGGGCCGCATTTACTCAAGTGGGACCATCAATTTCTGCAATCATCCCGTATCAAATGCGTTCTCAAGCTTTTGCGATGGTCGGGGTGTACATCTTTTTGATGGGTGGTTTCTTCGGTGGGCTTTTCGCGGGGGCATTATCAGATGCTCACGGAGAGCGCACTGCATTGACTGCGATCGTGCCCCCAGCAGCGCTCCTCGGCGGATTATTGATTATCTACGGAAGTCGCTATATGAATCGCGATATTGCACTGACAAGAAGTGAATTGCGCGAACAGCAAGTTGAGTTAGCGCGCAATGCTGGCGACCCTGACAATGTTCCGATGCTGCAGGTTCGCAATATTGATGTTAGTTATGGAAATCTGCAGGTTCTCTTTGACGTTGGTTTTGATGTTCAGCGCGGTGAAGTACTGGCACTGCTGGGAACCAATGGGGCGGGTAAGTCCACAATCCTGCGCGCGATTTCTGGTTTGGTGATGCCCGACCGTGGCGTCGTACGGATGAACGGTCGGACGATCACTTTGGTCGAACCTCAATATCGCGCGCAAATGGGCATGGTTCATATCGCCGGTGGTGAGGCTGTCTTTAGTTCAATGACTGTGTCAGAAAACCTGGCTTTGTGGAGTCGCCAGATACCTGATTCAGCAAAGCGTCAAGAGAAATTGGCTCTTGTTTATGGAACTTTCTCGATGCTTGATGAACGCCGCGATCAGCGCGCAGGTTCGCTGTCTGGTGGACAACAGCAAATGCTCGCGCTCGCTAAAGCGGTCATGCTTGAACCACAGTTATTGTGCATTGACGAATTATCGCTTGGACTCGCACCAGTTGTTGTACAAGACATCTTGAAGATCGTGGAGAAACTGAAAGATCAGGGGATCACCATGATCATTGTTGAACAGTCCCTCAATGTGGCAATGGCCATAGCTGATCGGGCGGTATTCATGGAACGTGGACAGGTCATGTTTGAAGGTCCAGCGAAAGACTTACTCGAGCGCGATGACCTGCTGCGCGCCGTGTTCTTGTCAGGAGAGGGGGCGTGAGTTCAATGATCGCTCTGACATTTTCTGGAGACATTCTGCTTGATGGTTTGATCCAAGGTTTGGTGTATGCCCTCGTGGCCTTCGGATTGTTGTTGATCTATCGAGCAACTGGAGTGATCAACTTCGCTCATGGACAAATCGGTGCCTTCGGCGGATATGTCATGGCTGTACTGCAGATCCGTTACAACGTTTCTTACGGTTTGTCATTACCTCTCGCATTGATCTGTGGTGTGGTTTTAGGAGTCGGTGCTGAACTTGTTTTGCGCCGACTATTTACTCAGCCACGACTGTTGTTGTTTGTTGCCACCTTAGGTCTGACTCAAGTTGTGCAGTTGTTGCAATTGCGCTTACCGATTCCCGACGAACAAGCAACAAGTGTCACCTTCCCAGTCCTCATCGGCGGGAGTTGGGAGATTGCTGGACTCACGCTGACTGGACCGCAACTGACCGTGTTGTTAGTGGTGCCAGTGTTGATGCTTTTTCTCGGTTGGCTTTTCCACCGCAGCCATTTTGGGATGCAGGTACGAGCCACCGCTGACAACTTTCCTGCGGCTCGATTGGCAGGCATCGGTGTGCGTTCTGTTTCCACGAAAGTTTGGGCTCTTGGTGGACTTCTAGCAGCACTCAGCGCGCTGCTCATCGCTCCACTTCAAGGCGGATCGCTGGCCTCAGTACAAAATGCCTTAGGGCCAAAATTGTTGTTGTTATCGCTCATCGCTGCGATGGTCGGGCGGATGAAATCATTTGCCTGGACTCTCGTTGGTGGACTTTTGGCTGGTGTCGTTGACCGAATGCTTGTCACATGGTCTTTGGGAGGCGACCTTCCCAAAGGTGCAAATATCGCAACGTTATTTATGATTCTCGTGGTGGTTTTGTTTACTCTCGGTCGTTCGGAATCAATGCGTGATGAGTCATGGCAACTCACTTCAAAAGTTCGCTCTGCCCGTGTGGAGTTGACACGTCATCCGCTGTACCGATCATTGACGCTGTTTGGCTTCTTATTACTGGCGGCGATTGCTCTCGTGGTGCCCAGTCAGGTTGACAAGCCGAGTGAGATACTGAAGTTTGCTGCAGTTCCCGTGTATTTGATCATTGCCTTATCCGTGACCGTGGTGACGGGTTGGGGCGGACAATTGTCATTAGGCCAATTTGGGTTTGTGGCCCTCGGTTCGTACCTGACGATTTATTACGCCAATTCATTGCCATATCTCGTAGCCTTGCCAATCGGTGTCGCCTGGGGTGTGCTGGCCGCAGTCATCGTGGGCATCCCAGCCTTGCGAGTGAAGGGTTTATATCTCGCTGTTGTCACGCTTGGTTTCGGTTTAGCGATTCGCTCATGGTTCATTGTCGCTGAAAGATTTGCTCCCGGGGGTGGAGGCTCGGCGCAACTCAATGTTGATCGTATGAAGGGCTTCCGCTTATTGTTTTGGACCGTTCAGGGCAAGGACTTCGACGGCATCTATTACTTCTGCTTGTTCGTCGCCGTTTTGGCAATCTTGGTCGTATGGCGAATCCGCCGCACTGGAATCGGGCGCTCAATCATTGCGACCCGTGATAACGAGTTGGCGGCAGCGGCCTATACGGTGGCTCCGGCTCGCGCCAAATTGTTGGCATTCGCAGTGTCCGGCGGACTAGCGGCTCTCGCTGGGGGACTACTGCCTTTGGTAGCGCGCAACGCTCAATTCAAAGTCGATGGATTACTGTTTGACTTTGACGAGTCGCTACGAATCGTGGCAGTCGCCGTTGTCGGTGGCATTGGTTCAATCACTGGTGCCATTCTTGGAACCTTGCTCATCATTGCCGTGCCGATGGTTTTCGACGGCACGAAGCAGGTGGAATTGTTCGCCAGCGGATTCGGCATGCTGATTGTCTTGCTGTATTTCCCTAGTGGTTTGATTTCCATCGTGCACTCGGTGCGTGACAACTTATTGTCCGGGATTGCTCGTCGAAATGGATGGAAGCCACCTGTTCGTCAAGAAGGTACAGAGGTTGCTTCCTTGGGTTCATCGGCGAAACCTACACATGTAACGAATGTGCCCCTCAGTGCGAGTGGTTTGAGCGTTATTTTGGGTGGGCGAGTCATCGTTAATGATGTCACCCTGACAGTTGGTGTTGGTGAGGTGGTCGGTCTGATTGGAACTAACGGTGCTGGCAAGACAACGATTGTCAACGCTCTCTCAGGTTTCATACCGTCTTCGGGAATGATTGAACTATTTGGTCAAGATGTTTCTTCGATGTCTGCTCATCAGCGCGCCCGCCTTGGTCAAGGGCGCGCCTTCCAGAATGCCAAACTTTTCAGTTCGCTGACTGTTCGGGAAACATTAATGGTTGCTCTTGAATCGCGAGAACGTTCGTTACTTGTTCCATCGTTATTGGGCCTGCCACCATCCCCTCGAGCCGAGGGTCGTAAGCGGCGCGAGTCAGACGAAATTATCACCTATCTAGGACTCGGTCGTTATGCCGATTCGCTGATGGGCGAATTATCTACTGGCACGCGACGCATTGTTGAACTTGGTTCGTTAATCGCCTTGGATTCCAAATTGATGCTTCTTGATGAACCAACAGCAGGAGTCGCACAGCGCGAAACGGAAGCCTTTGGCCCGCTCATTCGCTTGATCCAGAAGGATCTTGGGGCAGCGATTTTGATCATTGAACATGACATGCCAATGGTCATGGCGATTTC
>CALGTP010000523.1 GCA_937902105.1 uncultured Actinomycetes bacterium | reverse complement strand
TGATCACTCCTCCTCGCGAGAGACCTGTGTCAGGAGAGAGAGGAGCAATAATGAGAGTACGAGTGAGTGCAACAAGAGGCTTACTCATCGAGAGAGGCATCGTCATCTGGAGTTGAGGCGTCCCTCGAGTCCAGAGGAGTGATGCGAGATGTGCGGCCTAACAGTGAGTCCCGAAACGGGATGAAGGAGGCGGCAGGCCTAGGAGAGGCAAAGATGTCAGCAAGCATGATTTTGCGGCTGACTGAAATGACTTGAATATCGCCAACGGAGGGGTGCTGTCGTTCAGAGACGAAGGACCATCTAAGGGCAATATGCTTGGACCGGTTGCGGAAGCGGTTCTCTTTGGAAAGCGCGACGGCAGCGGTGCAATCCTCATATAGAGTGGTGGGTGATGATTGAGTGAAACCCAATTCGTTAGCAAGCTTGCGCAGATAAACTGCTTCTTGAGTAGCGGCGGAGAGGGCAATGATTTCGCTCTCGGCGGCACTGAGGGTGACAAGGGGGGTGCGAGTGGATCTCCAACTCACAGCGCCGTTGTTGATAATGAAAACGTAGCCCATACTGGAAAGTCGATCGGGTTTGATATCAGCGAAGCTGGCGTCGGCATAGCCATAGATGTGGCCAGGCAGATGCGGCTGTTGGCAGGAACGAGCACACCAACGAAGGGGGATGCGCTTGCGGCCTTGAAGATAGCGAAGGACTTTCTTGGCGAGCGCCATGTGAGGGGCTCCAGCTTTGGTGGTAAATCGGGCTAAGATAGATACGCACCAGCTGATTTCTGGTACGGTCTGTTGCTGACAGTACAAGAGTTGTCCGATGATTTCCTGAAATTGCTTGTTGAGCACAGGATCAGGATTCTCGATAGGTTTCAAAAGTTCATCGAGGACGACATCGGATTTGGCTGGAAAAGGGGTGGGGAGGGGTTTGCAGGATTCCATGCCCCATCGTTTGAGGATCTTGTCGATGTAGAGTTCTTGTGAAGCCGAGACTGCGCCTGATGGGTCGCGTGTGTATTTGACTGACAAGTACCAGTGAGCTTCACCGTCGCATGTCATTGTGAAGCGCTTGTTGCAATGTGCAAGGAAGTCATCGGCAAGTGATTGACAGTTAGTGAAAGCCAGAATGTCGTCAACGTAGCTGCAGAGAATGATAAGGCAACTTTCATACGGGCAGTCCTTGTAGATACGATCGTGTTCGGGCACGTTTGGTAAGGTGTCAAGAACGGCAGAGAAGGTGTTGACAGATTTGCCGGACTTGGTGTTGGGGACGATTTTCACGAACACGCATTCATCAGACTTGAGTTGAGAGAATCCGTATTTGAGGCAGACTGATGTGAAGAGCTTGGACCACCCGCGAGGAGAATCTTTCATACCGTAAAGGTGCTTATGAAGTTGATAGACATAGTGACGTCGATCTTCATAACCTTCGGCGGGGTCACAATAGACCGGCGGATGAGTAGGATCGATAACACTTTGGATGAAGGCAACTTGAACGTCATATTGATAGACCTTGAACATCGGTAGAGCTGTCAACGCGAACAGCGTACGGATGGTGACGAACGATGCAACAGGAGAGAAAGATTCAAAGTAGTTGATGCCGAGTATCTGAGAGAAGCCTTTAGCAACTAGGCGACCACGATACCTTGTAAAGGTTCCGTTTTCGTCGGTTTTCTTACGGTATGTCCAGCGAGTGCCCATGATAGGAGTGTTTGGAGGAAGAGATGACCTTGGGAGGACAGTCCAGCAGCCAAGTCTGCGAAGATTGGCCATTTCTTCGTCCATGCTTTGCTGCCAGCCGGCAGCCTCAATGGATGCGCGAGCCTCTTTGTAGGAGTTAGGGATGACATCGCTGTTTACAGTGGAGGTTGCGTCGGTGGCGGCAGCTGTGAAGGCGACGTGTAGGGCCCGAACGATAGACTGATGATCAGCATATTCAGGGGTGCCGGGTACGACGCGTTTCATGTTGGCATAGGTGACTCGCTCAACGTCATTGTCTTCGTAAGTGATGGTGTAGTTGTCAGAGGCGTA
>CALGTP010000522.1 GCA_937902105.1 uncultured Actinomycetes bacterium | reverse complement strand
CTAGCTGATGAAGTCTTTTTAATGGACTTGATTCGCTTCTTGTCAGATCTGTCCTTGGTCGTAGCTGGAGATGACTTCCGTTTCTGTTCCGTTTTGGAAGCGGACACGAAGGGAGAATCATACTCAGGCTCGCCAAATACTTGCAGCAATTGCTTGCGCTCGAAGCGATCGCGATTGGCTTGCATAGTACGCTTGTCTGGGACGTAGCGATTGGGGAGGAAACGAGCGATAGCAACGCACAGACTTCTGAATAGCTGCGTGTCAAACGTGCCATCAAGATAGTCATGTACGTCTTGCAAGCTATTAGCATCCACATACCGAGGCATGTGGGTGGTAATAATTTGTATCTCTTCACCAGATATGTTGTCAGCGAAGGTCTGCTTCCACAGATAAGTTAGTTCATCTTCTGTGTAAGCATTAAGACCATCCCTAGCAACTTCCAGTTCTGCTAATGGGGCTTCGAAGCGGTCGATCCATTGAACGATCGTTTCGGATCGCCAACGGACCATCGTCTCGAATTTCCGTTCCATTGCTGTTATTGAATCCGAATTGTCTGAGACATAATTGGATTCAATATGAGCAATCAGGATGTCACCATTGAAGGGATCAACCTGACCGCCCTGGGCAGCTTGATTCTGCAAGATATGCGAGCGGAATACCTGCTCGAAGTCTTGCTGAATCTCGATGGTGCTGACTTCTCGGATAAACCAGAGAAAGATTTCACTGAGTGTTGATCGAACGGTGGCCAAATGACGTCGCCATTCAGCCTTCTTTCGATCCAACAGCAGTCTGTCCCCTCTTGAGTTCGATCGCGTAGCGCGAACCGAATCTTCTTGAGTGAACGTATCGATGATCGCGTCATCACCCGTCTGCGGGTCGAGATTGGGAGTGAACATGTGTTCTGCTATAAGAGCATGACACATAGTACCAAGCTTGCGCTTATCCCTTTGAACCTGACTAAGCTCGGTGGGTCCTGCGGGGACTTCTGAGCCAGTGAAGAGCGTCTCGTAATGTTTGGGTAGGTTCTTGCTTTGGTGTCGAATAGATCTTACGAAATGATCGACAACCATTGCTTTGACCTGGCGAAGATACGATTCCCAGCGGTGTTTGGGCATCGGATTTTCGCGAGTACACTTGAATGAGAATTTAGTTCGCGTAAGTTTTTGCCTACGACGAAACTGATTCCCTTCATCGGTTGTACTGAAGGTTAGACTCGCACTGTTCAAACGAAACATGTCTAGCGTGGCTAGCAGATTCGTATAGAAAAGTGGGTCTCCCGTGATCAAAAGATCAGGGTTGCCCGTTGGGTAGGCAATCCCTTGATTCTTTGGATCGACGAGATCATCAAATCCCCTGTGTGTTACGTGACCGAGAAGACTGCTAAGTCTTTCGCCACTAACACCTTGTGCTCCACTCATCGTGACTTCCGCAGTCCGCGAAGGGTGGTTGTACAGTGTATCCGTCTAGCGGACTAAAAGTATAGTAAGTCCGACGAACGGACCAATAAGCGAAGTTCAAAGTTGTGGTAAGGGACTAACCCAACTGAAAACTTTTAATTAAGTAGTAAAGAAAGTTTTTGTAAGAAGTGAGAAAACGAAACTTCTCTTCCGGAATTAGCAAGAGCTAAAAACGAAAAGAGCAGTTACGTTAGCTTATGAAAAGGGTGTTTGAAGGCTGTACAAGTACTACCCTCTTCGCTCGGGCGGTTCGGAAAAGCCGATCCGCTCTACGAACGATGTGACCCTACTTTCTTTCGGCTCGGCTCAGCTCGTCGTTGTCGCCCGTCTCATTGCGTGGCGAAGTGTCAGAGCTGAAGCCAGCCGCTTCAGAGTTTTCAAGAGGCATCGGTGCTCCCGCTGAGCATTGTTGCATCTCCTGCTGTGGAGTGGAGGGGACATGGGTGTTAGCCTGTTCCCCTTCACCATCACGGTTGAGGTGGGATTCCGAACCTTCGTCTTCGGAATGCACCGCCCCTTCTTCGTCCTCGAGCGTCATGTCAACGGTCCTCTCCGATGTTGGGGTGGACTTGTTGGTGACGTCGTGAATCGGGCGAGGTAGCCCATCTTTGCCCGGCTTCTTTGTCTTCACTTTGGAAGTGAAAGCATCGTTACCATGGGCCTCGAGTACGCGCGCCCTGTAGTCCTTCATGAGGAACTGTACGTGCCCTTGTTGAAGGAAGTACAGAACCTGAAGGAGGACAGAGACTGCCTCGTTTTGGGCCTTGACCATAGCAGGCAATAGTTGTTCCTGGACGGTTTCCAGAGACAACTTTGCAGCTCGGAGGTCATGATTCACCTCTGAATCAAGGTGCAAGACGGCCGCGTCATAGTCGTCGTGCTCACACGGAATATACAAGGCACAGAGCTTGAGAAACGCTTGGATGCGTTTCGGAGCTGTTGCTTTGTCCGTGGACTGGGTTGCGTCGGATGCGATATTAAGGCTCAGAGCCCTATACACATCGACGGGAACCTTGTTGTTGTTGGACAGGAGAGGGACGAGAAGTAGCTGACGAAGCTCATCCAAAGTTCCGGCGATGGTGGAACGTGGAAAAGTCGCTTTACTCAAGTCTCCCTCGACTGAGGCCAGAACGGGACTAAGGTACGAAGAGGGAAAATATTCCGGACCACCTGTCTTGGTATTGAACCTCAACGTGGCCCAATTCTCCTTCGTGACCCTGGTCTTGTTTGTCAAGGGACCTTGTATAACATAGGTTCCCTCGTCAAAGTTGACAGCGTCCGGGTGTGGTAGCATCAAAAGATCATAGCAGACCAATCTCGTTTCAGGAGGTGGCT
>CALGTP010000521.1 GCA_937902105.1 uncultured Actinomycetes bacterium | reverse complement strand
CCGACCAAGATGCACCCCCCCCAGAGATCGGCGAACTGCCCAAGGCAGGCCTGATCGAACCCATCACGCGTGCCCGCCACGGCGCGTCAAGCGCTCCCACCGGACCATCGTCAGCACCCGCGCCTTGCGCCCTGTGTGCCGCGCTCCGGGATAAGTACGACCGACTCGACGCCGACGACGACGCCAGATACAAGGAGCGCCAATGTTCGCTAACAGCGCAGCGCCTGCACGCCAGCCTATCTCTGTGTCGCCCTGGACAAGTCAAGCGCAGCGCGCCCGAGCCCTTAGTTGTGGACGACGAGTCGAGTGTTTCTAATTCTAGCGACGCGTACCCCTGCCCCCTACCGCGCATCACCACGGTGACGATGTACGATGATGACCTTGCGATTACCGTGGCCGATCCCATTCGCCCCCACCGCCCCATCACCGCGACCAACGCGCTTAACCTACCGGCACCACCCACACTGCCCACACACACCGTCGCGCCGTCCCTCCGCCTACGAGGCAGCGGTACGAGGAAAGGCAAGAAGCCTGCCACCGACACCCCGACACGCGGTACCTTCGACGCTCTGAGCGCCGACGACGACGATGGGGCTCTCGGCGAACCCCCGAGCGCTGCCGAACCTTCCCTTGCAGACGCCGGAGCCCCCAGCTCCCTCCCACCCCCGACCGCCCACCCTCCGGAACCCACGGTTGCTGCCGCTCCCACCGCCGCGCATGTCCCCAGTCTCGTCGCACACTTTGATACTTTCGCAAGCGCGCATGGCACAGCGGCCAGCGACGCCCCCCCCCCCCCACCCACTGCGCCAGACCTCGTCGACTTACGCGCTATCACCGACGCGCACGGTGCCACACTCTTTGACCTCGGCTCAGACCTCAACATCCTTTCCGGAGAATTTCGCCAACTCCGCCGTGACACCGAACATTTCGGCTCCGACTTACACCTTCTATCCGATGAGTTTCGCCAGTTTGCTTCCGCCCAACGCATAAGCGACCAGTCACACCAGGACATCGCTACACGCCTTACACTGCAAATAGAGTCCCATGCTCGTGCTCAAGAGAGTCGGCACGATGCCTCGCGGGATGAACTCCGCTCCACCCTCACAGTGTTCGACACCGCCGTTGGCACGAGGCTGGACGAAATGAAGACCCTCATCACCACCGTCATGACTTCGACTCGAGGCCGGCACGAATCTCACGCCGATGCGTCCCTAGCGCTCGACCCTTCCGCAGGACCATCGCCGACCACCACTGGCGCGGGCGCGGATCGATTCCACCTTCCGCCATTTGGGCGGGGCCGCCCCCTGCACGCCTCACGTGCCCAATCCCGCCCCCGCCACCTAGAGGCGGCAGGTCCATCGCATCACCATTCCACCGCCGAACGCTTCGATACCGTCGAACCCCATAGCCCTACCCACGATGGCGCATCGCGCCGCCCTCGCGACGCCGCGCATCAACACACCTTTGGCGACAGTCCACCTCATACGCATGATAAGCGTAACGCTGCATACTGCCGATCTGTCGACATCACTCGCGTCGAAGGTTCCCAACTCTACGCTCTCCTTGTGGTTGTCGACGTTAACGAGACTGCCATTTCTTTCGTCTCAGAGCAGTTTCGCATCTGGACGCTTTCGCGCCCGCAGACCACGTCCATTACAATTGAGACGGCGGTTTGGAGCCTCTTCCGGGTCAACCGCCGCGACGCCCTTACGGCCTTTGCCGACTACGACATGCACTTCGAAGACTTCACTTCTCGACTCCAACATGGCGAAGATACAGATGATAGCCTCGACGGCATCCTGCGCATCACCCTGCCGCACACCGTGGGGCTCGACGCGATCCGCACGATCCCCACTGTCGTCGAAACCCTCGCTTTCTGTGGCGCGGACGACAGTATTCGGGACATCATCACATCCCACGCCTTGTCGTGCGCCGCAGTCAAGGCAGCCTCGCAAGCGCACCTCGCTCCAATCCCATCGCCCACGAGGACTCGCGAACGCAACGTCCTCCGTTCGACGCTCCTGCATGCACTGATGCACTTGCCGTACTCCGAGGACTTCGCGAGCGCCCCCCACGGCGATCACGGTCCGGACACCTCCTCGTCATACTCTGAGTCCTCTCGCCGTACACTCTGGAATCGCCTTCCTCAGCTCGACGTCGCTGGCGCCCTGCCCTCCTGGACGACTAGCCACAGCATCCAGGACTTCCAGCAACTCCTCCTCACCACACTCCATACGGACACGGCGTCCCTCATCGCCGACCTCCTCCGCGAAACGGATCCGCTCCAAACTATACTCGCAGCCATACTTCGCCGTCACCACGACTCCGCCGAATTCACGGCCATCGTCTCCGCGGACGTTGCGGAGCACCTCAAATCGGAGCTCGAGCACTACCAGCAACTCAATGCCCACTCCGTCCTCGAAGCCCAACGTAACCCTGCCGACCCCCGCCTCCAGCGCTTGTTCCTCAGCGTCCTTTGCGTTTGCTTGGCGGCTATACGCAGTGCATTCCTCGGCACCTCGCGTGACGGCGCCCTGCACTCGGAAGCGCGCCAACTCCTCACGCAGCTCTCAACCATGCAGCACACATCGGATGTTGACTACCTCCTCAAGGCCAACTCCTTCTGGCTGCGGTACTCCAAACTGTGGGGCCCTGACCTACTCCTCAACCTGTGCGAAGGTGGCCAAATTCAGACGCTCATGCCCTCTGTTACAGCTCGTCTTACGCCACCCATGCAGGAGCGAATCTTACTTTTCTTTGGAGACATCGCGCACCGCCTCCGCAGTGCCCATAGTGACGGCAAACTACCGAAAGCTTTCGCACTCCAACTCTCGAGTATACTCGGGAAACCACTGCTACTCCACTCTACAATCCCATCCCTCTCCACCTATGCAGAATTTTCCAACCAAGTTGAGGGCCTTTCTGACCTCCACCGCAGTGAGATGAACCGTGGTATCCACACGCACCGCATCGCCCACCCCGCCGACCTCGCCTTCGTCGGTAAAACTGGTGCACTCGCCGACTGGTGGCCAGCCATGATCAAACAGGTCCTGGGCCACCACAAACGTGTACCCGTCGTCCCACACGACCATCTTGCACTCGTTGCCTGGGACGACATCCAAGCTGTGCACCATGACGAAGACGTTCTCCAGGTCAGTGACACGCCTCGATTCCGTCCCGGTACTCGCACAATCGAACGCCAGCACGACCGATTGGCCACAGCCGCCGACACCCAGTTCACGAAACTGGAGGCCAATGTCAACAAAGTTCAGACACAGATCGAGACCAAGGTCGGCTCCCTCAAGGACAGCCTCGAATCGACGCTCGAGGCTAAGGTCGGATCCCTTCAGGTCAACATCCAGAAACACCTCGATACCATACAGAGTACTATCGCCAAGGTCAGCAAGGACCTCGGCTCACGACTCGACAAACACGATGTTTCGATGGCAGCCTTCCACGAGATGAACGCGCACAACGCGCAGACGATGCAACACTGCCTCGCTAATGTCGCGGCATCCACAACCGACCTCAAACACGCCGCCACCATTCAGGACACGGCTGCCGCGATTGGCCGTCATACCCGCGCACATCCCGTTAATCTGCCGCCCATTTCGGGATCTACCATACCACGCTCGCCCCCGGCCCATGAACTCGCAGTCGCGCCGGATGATACAGCTGACGCCATGTCTCACCTCTTTTGTATCGCGAGCGCCACACACGACGTCTCGACGATCGACGACCTCATCGCCTGGATGGACACAGACGACCACCCGGAAGAGTCCGATCTTTTCGCCCTCACTTACAACCGCCGACCACCCCCGTCTGTCCCGGGGGCCCTTAAGCTCATGAAGTGGCCCGCGCTCAGGTTCGATGACCTCACGGACAAAGCTAAAGAACTGTATCGACGCCGCGACAAGGTCACCTCGACGGACGCGTACAACGTCGCTACCAACCGCCCATGCACCAACTGCCCACCCGAAAGCCGCCTTATGCCGCACCTCGAGAACCGGTGCCCCACCATCTATCGCCACACCGGCCAAGGACAGAAAGATCGAGACGCTGTCCGACTTGCCCGCGACGCGGAACGGCTGCAAGAGCTCCAGCCCGGCACGGAAAGCAAATAGGAAGCCTCGGCACCGCACGACCCACCCGCGGTGCCTCCTTTCCCGACAACGCATCCCCCCTGCCTCTTCGATGTCACACTCCCGGATGAGGGGGTGCCTTCACGACATGCCCCACCGTTACCGCCAGACGCGACCGCCACAACCTCACGTGAGGGGGTCGCGCCACTGCCGCCCTCTTCCCCGTTTGACACGACCATTCACCCGACCGCGACACTCCCCGTCACCCCAGATGAGGGGGTAACCTCCTCACCGACCCACGCCGACAAGATCTCCGACACTGCCTGCTCAGAGGGGGTGACCAACCTATACTCCAGTAAGCAGGACAGTGCCGACGACGCCGCCACCGAACGCACCGCCGTTGACTTGTTCTCAGGCTGCGGTGGACTAGCCCACGCCGCCAGACTACTTGGATTCCGACACCTAGCCCTGATCGAGTCCAACGAGAGATGCACGACCACCCTCAAACTTAACGGGTTTACCAACGTCATCAACAGCCTACTCGAACACTCTGACCTGTCGCAATACCACGGCGCCGACCTACTCACAGCTGGACCACCCTGTCAGCCTTGGTCAATCGGAGGTAGGAGCTTGGGCGAGGAGGATTCACGCAACCTGTGGGCAGCCACCGTGAGAGCCATCCGTGGCATCCAGCCTAAGGCTTTCCTAATCGAGATGGTAGATGGTTTCCTGCGACCTAAGTTCGACACCGCCCGATGGCAACTAACCGCTGACCTCCAAGCCCTAGGCTACCACGTGCAGATATCAAAGGTCAACGCGAAGGACTATGGCGTACCACAGTACCGAAGGCGATGCCTAATCATGGGGCGACGGTCACTCCTACCTATTAAGCTACCCAAGGCGAAAGCCCCAATCACCCTACGCGATGCGCTCCAAGGCCTTGGGGAGCCCGACGGCACCAACAGGCACGAACTACTTGGACAGGCCACTAGCTACGATGGACACGAGCCCAGCACCCTGGATACGCAGGCCAAGACTATTAGGGCCGGAGTGCATGGGCCTGGCGGAGGGAACAACACAGTGATTACCGATAACGGACTCCGCTACTTCACCGTACGGGAAATGGCCAGAGTACAGACTTTCCCCGACGACTACCAATTCGACCCGGTCTGGTCGCACGCCATCAAGGAAATAGGCAACGCTTGCCCGCCTACTCTCGCCAAGCAATGGCTGGAATCACTACTGGAAGATCCCACCACTGAGACCACCACCGTCCCCGAGAACCCGCCGCTGAGCCCAGGCATGGCCGAGACTGCCCACGACGAGGCCATGGACTCCCTAAGGCGGGAGCTCAGCAGGCGAGTGAAACTGACCCACATCTTAGAAGCACACGCGTCGGTGCTGCAAGGACAACTTGACAACGTCACGAAGACTTTACTTACCCAGCCGGGATGCATCGACACGTACATCTTATCATTGCACGAACGTGCCACCGACCTTGAGAGCCATCTTATTCCCGACGACCACGACGTTAGAGCCGCGATCGAGCACTCGGACCTGTCATCGCTCAAACCGGAAGCTCGCCTGCAAGTGGGGAAGGCTGTGGACCGTACCCTGGAGCTGTCCCTCCTACTCCGCACCCTACGCCAAGAACGCGCCCTGGCGACCGCCATGGCCGAGGGACGAACCACCACCGACACCCTCGCCCACTTCCCTACCTACGAAAGCTCGCGAATGACCGAGGCTAGACGCGCCGCCTACCAGCACGACGTGGACTCTTCACTGGACGCCACCCGGGACGGGCACCTCCAAATACCGAGGAAAGACCTGAAGAAGGCGGTATTCTTCAAATGCCCCACTAGGCTACTCCGGGAATCACCCACCGTCGAAGACGAGACATGCCCGCTATTCAACGTGAACTGGCGAGACACCCTCGACCCGGAAGAGGAGGAGGACACCACTAAGTACTACTCAGTACGAGCCGACTTACTCATTGACGATGGCACTGGCGCGCGCATCCCCATGAGTAGCGTGGTCGACTCGGGCGCCGCTTGGACAGCCCTGAAGCATGGGTTCCTAGCTAGGACCGCCCCCGAGCTCCTCAAGCTCATATCGCCCAGCAAACGTCGGTTTAAGGACGCGCAGGGAAACCCCATGGCTATCAGCGGGCGAATTCCGCTGACCGTCTGGATGGGAGATCTCAAGCTGACTACGTACGCCTACGTATTCCCCCAGCTCAGTGTGGACTGCCTGCTGGGTGTGAACACCCTCTCGAAGAATGGCATGATTATCGACTGTAACGCTAAGCGCCTCTACGTAGCCGGTACCCCGTCCAACGGCGTACCCATACGCACGGCCCTTTGCGATACTTGCGACAACTGCCCTTCGACCTCCCGGATGCTCGCGTGTACAGAGTGCTTACCCGACGATACGCCCAGCCACCAAACCTCTATGACATACGATGCCGACAGGAGCGTCCTACGAGTCACCTCCCCAGACGGCAATATCGAGCTTCCAACCACCCGCTCCGAATTCAGCCCAGCGAGACTGAGGCTGGAGAGCGCAATCACCATAGAACCGGGAAGGCGCGCGGTCCTTGACCCCAGGATCATCGGCCTCGACCCGGACCGCCTCACGCCAACCCTGTTCCGGACGAGCGCAGCCCTCGCCCAACTCGGACTCTCATCCCTCGAAGAGACGGTGCATAACCCCACCAGTGTCAGGACGCCCTTCGTGGTCACCAACCCCACCAACCGCGCGATCACGTGCCCGGCGAACCTCATCTTGGCGACTGAATCCCGTGCCGAGGTGGAGGGAGAGCTTGCCACACTCGCCGCCGTACTAGAAGACGATACCGACGCCTTACGGGGTATCGACGGCGGCGGTATCGAAGACCTGAAGAACCTGGGCTTTGACCTAGATGGAGCAATCGACCCAGACCTCCCCAGAATGCCCGATGGACGTTACCAGCCCCTCCACGAGGATAAGAAGAGAGAACTCTACGTGGTCGCGCTTCGCTATCACTACGTCTGGGCTCGAGACGCAAAGGTGCCTCGGGTATCGTACCTAGTGGTCATAGATATTCCAACGGGCACCTCGCTGCCCCAGTCACAAGCGGCCTACCCCATACCTGCAAAGCTCAGGGATGCCGCCATGGCAGAGATCGGCAAGCTGCTCAAGGCAGGCCTAATAGAACCCAGCATGAGTGACTGGGCCTCCCCGGCGCTAGTCAGAGTGAAGAAGGACTCGACGCCCGAAGACGTGAAGATCAAATTCGCCATCGACTACCGGAGGGTCAACTCCGTCACCATTCCTGATGCCGGCGGTTTGGGAACCCAGTCTGACATCCTGTATGGACTTGGAGGACGCTTCAAGTACCTTGGACTCTGTGATGCCGCCGGAGGTTTCTACCAGTTCTTACTATCTGACAGCTGCCGACACAAGTCAGCATTCATCCTACCGAGCGCCATGGGAGGCACCCTGTTCCAGTGGAGAGTCGCCCCGTATGGCCTCACCAGGAACCCGGCTGGCTACTCCAGAGGTATGCAATTCGCCCTCAAAGGACTCCACCGGCGCAAGGACCTCGACGGTGGTCGAGGAGAGGGTGGCGCCACCTCGTGGATCGACGACATCTGCATGCGTGCCACTACCTTTGGCGCCTTTGTCGACCTTTTCGAAAGGGTGCTATCACGCATGGCGGTCGCGGGTATGTCGCTCAAGGGAGCAAAATGCGAGCTGCTGCTGCCCGAGGTCAACGTCCTCGGATTCGTAGCCACACCGCACGGGCTCCAGCTCCAGAAGCCGAAGATCGAAGAGATAATGGGTAAAGGGATCCCGTCCAATCCCAAAGAGGCCGGCACCTTCCTTGGTGCGATCGCGTTCCTCCGCCGTATGATCCCCAGGGTATCCTTACTCACGGCGCCGATGGTAGACGCGTGCAAGAGGCACAAGGCCCGCTCCAGCAGTAGAAGCCGAGTCAGCAACGGCAAATTCTCACCCGAGTCGTTCAACGAGGATGAACAGGAGGACGTCAACCAGTCTTGGCAAGCGACTGTCGACCACCTGGACGAGGCAGCGATCCTTGCCGCCCCCGAATTCGACGACCCTAACGCCGAGTTCGTGATATGCACTGACGCCTCCGACTACGCCGTGGGTGGTGTCCTCATGCAGTGGCAGCATCAAGAATTCCCTGGACCCCCACCCCCCTCATACGATGGCAGGGACGAGCCCAAGGCCGCTAGTAAGGACCCCCTGGACAACCACTGGAGACGCAAGGCGGGTTGGGAGCTACGCATTATCGGGTTCTACTGGAAGACCCTGATAGACGCGCAAAAGAACTATGCCGCCTTCGACAAGGAGGCCGGGGCTATTCTACTTTGCATCAGGCACTGGGCCGAACTCATCACATACCATCCCACCACAGTGTACACCGACTCGGCGGTGGCAACGTCCATGCTCACGAAGCACATCGCCCCACCTAGACTACAGCGATGGGGGATGGAGATCGGTACCTTCCTCCCGCACCTCAAGATCGCGTACCGTAAGGGAGCCGACAACGGGCTCGCCGACCTGCTCAGCAGGTTCACCGCCTTCCACAAGTACATCAAAGTACGGGACGATACCGCCGAACTGCCTGACGACCTCTTCGAGTACATTGGAGATGCACCCCTGTTCGTGAGGTCCCCGACCGTTACGGGGAAGCGCTACCTATCAGAGGCCACGTATAAGCTGTACGAGCCAAGACGCAGAGCGGATGACCCCGACGGATTCTGGTCCGCATCCGGAGCACCCGAGATCCCCGGCCGTGGCATGCGAGATAGAGTGTCAGCCACCGTCGGCAAGGAGTGCGAAATGTTCAACCTCGAATCTCGCACCCACGCTGCATGCGCCCTTAGCAGAAACCCAGACAGGCTGCAGCAGATGGCGCTGCAAGTCGGCAGACGAATGGAAGACCTCCGACATGACTCGTGCCCCAATCTAGTCAGATGGCTCCGGTATATCGACATCTTCCACAGGGTCGCCGGGCGCCCGCCGTCTGTGATGCTAGTGGCGGACGGAGACGAGTTTACAATGCGTGACGCCAGCTACCTCCTCGCAATCTCCACGCAAACCGCTACCGAGTTAGGCTGTGTCGTATATCCCGAGGATGTCCATGATACGGCCGACATCCTGATATCGATTGGATCACCCTCACGCGCGCTGGGCAGAGCCGAGGCGACCATTCGCCTCCGCCCGACATTAACCCTCGAAGAGCTACACTTTGACCCCACCGAATCAACCCCGATCGACACCGCCCTCGGCACCGTGATTGTCGAGTGCGACTTCATGATCGAATCATCGTCTTCCGCACCGCTGCGCGGTGTCCACGCACCCCCACTTGAGCTGCGATCGATCATCGCTCAGGCCGCTGCGCGTGTTCTCCGTGACTGTGGTGTACCAGCCTCACCCCCAAGCAATTCGGTTATCTCCGCCGTACTAACTAATTGGGCCTACCACGGTGAACCACTGCCACCGGCCTCACCGTTACTGACGGTCAGGGAAGAGACGGGAGCGGTGCCCGCCGACAGTTTCGCATGGCAGGACAGACCCGACAGAGAGCCCCTCGATCATCGAGCCCCCACCGCTGACCCCAAGCTCGCTGACCAACTGTCGGATGTCGACTGCAAGGCCGTCATCGATGCCCTGCAAGGCTCTGCCAGGACCTCCCACCACGAACGAGTGCGGGCATGTGACAAGTACGAGCTACTCGAGGACGCCCTCTACAGACGGACGTTCAAGGATGGAGAACCCTCCCGAGCAATAGTCGTACCACGGAGACTCAGACCTGCGATACTCGCTAGGCATCACTTCTCGATGGCCGATGGAGGTGGTCACGTTGGGGGAGAGACTATGTTCAGGCAACTACGTGCTCATTACTGGTGGGCTGGAATGGAGCGGGAGTGCCACTCCTTCGCGGCCGCTTGCGAAAAGTGTGGCAGCACCAGGTCCCAGGCAACTATGTCCGTGCCTATCGGTTCAGCGCCCACCCCGACCAGACCATTCGAGGTTATTCATCTGGACCATAAGGGAGAGCTCCCCGAGTGCGATGGATACAAGTACGTGCTTGCTACCGTCTGCGCACTCACCAAGTTCACCCTGTATAACCCGGTGAAGTCGACCACAGCCTCGGAGACCCTCGATGCACTGATCACGTACGTGTTCTCCATCTTTGGGCCACCCTTGGTGATCGTAGCTGACAATGGCAGCGCCTTCGCCAACAGGCTCATGGATGCCTCGGAGCAGCTGTACGGATATCGTATGATACATGTCATGCCTCACACACCGCAAGCGAACGGACTTGCTGAGGCAGCTGTAAAGAAACTGAAGGTTGCTCTCGACCGGCATACAAGCGATTACCAGGGGTGGAAGCCGCTCCTCCCCGCGATTCAGCATTGTGTCAATCAACGACTATCGCGAGACACCCAAGTACCTTTCGTGTCCCTTTTTGGCTACCCTCCACCGACGCTTGCAGCCCTAGAGCAGCCGTACTTGCTCCCCACCGCCAGCCCGGAAGAACGCACCATCCAAGATTTCGGATTACGAATGAGGCGAATGCACCTGAGACTCACGAGAGAGCTCGATGACCTCAAGGATGCAGAGACCAGACTGGTGCCCCCCCCGAAGCCACTCCGGGCAGTACTGCCTGGAGATAAGGTGTGGCTGAAGTACAGCGATTCGGAAAAGTCGCGCTACATACGCAAGCATGGCAAGGGACTTGCCTGGAGGCACGCCTTCACGGTGCTCGCGGTTAAGCCCCATGCCGTACTACTCGAAGTACCATCGGATGGGTCAGTCCCGGATGTGCTCCCCTGGCAATCCCTCAGGAAGTGCAGCTTCGCTGCCCCATTCTTCCACGACCCCGGCCTTGTGTTGCCCGATGTCGACGAACATGCCTTACCGATGATCCCGGAAGTAGAGACCTTGGCGCCACCCATCAATACCCCTACTGTCGCCGATAATTTACCTGCGCTGCCGATTGACGACGCGCCAGACGAGTGGCACGCGTGGAGCGAGGATAAACTTTACGACATCGAAAGTATCGTCAGCGCCGAACCATCCGGCCGTGGATGGAAGCTAAGAGTCAAGTGGGAGGGTCACCCCACGATCACCACCGAGCGACTGTCATCCATCGTGAGCCGGGTGACCGACCGGCGTATACTGGAGGAGATCGACCTCCGTAAGGCGGAGTACCAGAGTCGGTACGCCACCGTGCCGTCGCCACCCGAGGTAGCTACCGCAGTAGCAACGGCGCCCGCTAGGGTGCAGCCCGCCAGGTCTAATCGAGTTCACCCAGTGTTCTTACTATCTACCGACGATAGTAGGGCCGACACTACGCTATTCGAGTTCGCTTGCTCGATGCTGCACGTGGAGTCAGGGAAGAGGACGCAATCCCTACATCAGTTGGAAGACGTACCTTGATGAGCTCTCGTACTACTGCGACCTCGAGGGGGTGATGATACGTCTCCACCCTCCCTACGCTATACCCGGGGATTCCCCACCCTCGCTTCGAGTCATTCGAAGCGATACACCGGAACGACGCGCTCCAATTCGCCTAGGCGAGGTAGTTTCATGCAACTACCCACCCAAATCCAGCCTTGTTAATTAGTTAGGCGGGCACGGTGCGTACCGGTAGAGAGGTACGTTGCGTTCGAGATACAGTGGCCACCTCGCGGTGTCCCGATAGATCCGTCGTCCCAGGCCCTGCCTGACAGCCAGTTCGTGATGTTATCTGTTCATAATGCTCTCAATCAACCCTCCAACCCCAAGCTCATCATTGGTAGCCGCCGGACGGGGTTTATCGGGGAACTCGAAGTGCCCGGTGACCATCAAATCCCTGCCGTACCCCGCAGCCCGACGCCCTCGACCAGAACCAACGACCCGTATCTCACCTACAACCAACCCGGACACCAGAAGAAGCCCACCAACGAGAGCTTTCCGACGCCCCCTTCACCACCGCGCGCGACGAAAAACTCATCGCACACGACGATCCCGACGACGCAAGCCGCGGCCGCAGCAACACCGCAGGCAGCAAAGCCGGCAAGCATCGCCGCACAACCGCACGGCGAGCGCACGCGCACGCGCACCACGCGCAGCGCCGTCTCACCGAGCACCGTCATCTACACCACCAAGCCGCGCGCGACCCCTCCATCGTCGACGGCCGTCAAGAAGTGTGCTGCGGCCAACCCCGCGGCGCAACTGCAGGCGAAGCAGGCGGAGATCGCCACGACGCCGCGCAACGCGAGACAGAGCCCAACCACGACGTGCAACACCACCGGCATGACCATCGCCACCGACGCCGTCGAGCCGCGCGCGCGCCGACCGGTACCCTGGACTACCACAACCGTCGCCGCCGTGCGCACGACAGACGTCTTCGCCGGCACGCTCGTGAAGATGCCCGGCGATGGCTCTTGCCTCCTCCACTCGCTCCTCCACTCGCTCAAGCTGGGCGACGCAGTGGAGCTGCGCGAGCAGATCGTGTCCTGGCTCAAGGCCAACCCGAACTACCCGTTCCACACCTCCACCCTCGCCATGCACGTGCTCGACGAGACGGGCGAGGCATGGCCGGAGTACTGTAATCGCATGCAGCATGCGCATGTGTGGGCCGGTATTCCCGAGCTCGTCGCGGCCGCGCACATTCACCGCACCTGCATTCGGGTTTTCGCGAACGCCAGCCCCGGTCGTTTCTACCTCTGGGCCGCCCTCGGCGAGAAGTCCGCCATACTCGACGTCAGAAGTCCACCGATCGACATCGTGTACGGCTCAGGCCACTACGACTCCCTGATCGATGCACGACCCCTGAAACCGTGGGAGCACGACGCCGCGCGCGCCGAGAAGCCGGTAACGCCCGCGACTCACGAGCCCGAGAAGATCGACGTGTCGTCCGCGCCCAAGGAGCCGGTGACGCCTGCACCGCACGAGCCCAAGAAGACCGACGTGCCGGCCACGCCCAAGGATACGGAGACGGCCGCGACGACGGGCAACAACGCGCAGAACGAGATGCTGTGTCCCGTCGCGCGCCTTGCCGCGCGACTTGGGATACCCGACGGGTGCGACCTGACAACCCCGTCCACCGAGCCAGCGGCTATCCGCCAGCCCGAGACGCGCAGAGCGCCGATCGTGCCCAAGAAGCCGGAGACGCCAACCCGTGAACTCCTCAAGGTGCTCGACGAGCTCGCCGCACGCAAGGAGTCCAAGCGCCTCGAGGAGTGCAAGGCACGAGAGGCCCACGAGGCGCGCCGGAAACTCGCCGAGCGCACTGCACCTAAGGAACTTACCGAGCGGGGCGAGCGCAAGACGACCGAGCACGAGTCGCCCGACCAGCCCATCGCGCCCAGGGAGCCGAAGACTTCCACGACCCTCGAAGAGGAGCCCGAAAGCGCCGTGCCCATCGCGCCCAAGAAATTCAAGAAGGAGCGGTCCGTAGCGTGGAAGCGGCGTAAGGCATGCCGCGCGCGAGACGCACGCAAGGCCCGCAAACTCGAGGCGCGCGAACTGCTACGCGTGCAGACGCGCGAAGCGCAACGAGCACTCGCAGCGCAACAGCTCGGAGCACGCCAGGCCCGTGAGCAGCGCGAAGCATGGGAAAGACGCGACAAACTTCGCGAATTCAGCCAGGCATGCCCCTTGTCTGCGAACTTACCGAGACCGGAGGCCGTCGAGTGGAAGCCCACCTTCGGGGCGAAAGGCGCCAACAACACGCAGGTGAGCGACGAACGGGCGAGCCATGTGCGACTCCTATTCGCCAACATCGATGGCGGAGCCCCCGTACCGCCCCCGCTTCACGTCGCGCTCTGCATTCTTTTGCCGCGCCGACCGCCGGCACCCTACATGCGAGGAGCCGCCCCGAGAGTCTTCGGCAAGGCCTCGCCAAAGAATATGGGGGAGCCGAGCCCGGCACGCCTCCGAGAGCCCTACTTTCCCCCAAACTCGATGAGCGTGCATCACATCCTTCGTTCATCCGTAGGCTGCGACGACGACGATGACGACAGCCCCCGTGCCCGCCGCCGCAGGGCTAAGGCCGCCATCTGGTGGTCCCGCCGCCAAACCCACACTCTGGTGGTCCTACCGCCTTTCAGCTGCAGCCCACAGCCAAGGAGATCCCCGCGACGCGGCAGGGCCATTGGGCCGATACCACTACCCCGCCACGAGCAGACCCTCCGATCACGGCGCTGCCAGCTCCGCGAGCGTCGCCAAACGTCGAGGGCGCATCGCACGTGCGTCAAGACCTCGCGTGCCCAACCATGCGCCACGCCATGCAGCATGGCCCGATCACCGATCGACTGCCGCGCCGCGAACCGCCCGCCGCTCCGTGCGATGGTCCTCCCCACGAGTGGCACGACGGTCCAACTCTCCATCGCACTTTGGGGCGCCCCACCCTCACCTGCGGCCGGGAGCACGCCCGATCCTGCCTGCCCCCCTGTGATGCTGAATGCCCCGGTGCACGTCTACGTCAAGTCGCTCGCGGGTCGGACGCTCACCCTCGACATCGGGCCCAACGACCTGATCGCGGAAGTCAAGTCGAAGATACAAGACAAGTGTGGCACGCCCGCGCAGAGGCTGATCCTCGGTGGCAAGCAACTGGAGGACGAGCTCACGGTCTCCGACTACAACATCCAGAAGAACGATACGTTGCATGTCATCGGTCGCATCGTTGGCGCTGGCCGCCGTTACGACCGCACGCCGACAGCAGACCCTTCGCACATACCGACTGACCCGACGCAATGGGAGCGCCCGCCACCTCACTTCGGTCTCGCCGCGATCTGTGAGGCCCTGCAAATGTCCTACGCCGTCAGTCACCTCAGGACGACCAGCGA
>CALGTP010000520.1 GCA_937902105.1 uncultured Actinomycetes bacterium | reverse complement strand
GCTGCGCTGATGCAGCGCTTGAGGCGACAGGTGGACGGGCAGAATGAACAACTGCGCCGTCTAGAACGACTCATGAACTCGGCGCCCACTGCGTCAGAGCCCAAGGCCAAAGCGCCGCCGGGATCGGCCAAGCAACCGCCGACATTGATCATGGAGCCGCCGACGCCATGGACATCTCCTGAGCCTCCAGCTCAGGACACTCCTGAGCCTCCAGCTCGGGACATACCCGAGCCTCCTGCTCCAGTGATGCTGCAGCCAAAAGCTCCACCCTTGGCACGTCATCCAAACCCGCCGGTAGAAGACGATGACCTTAGATCGCAGGTAGCCAACCTGAGCCACATCGTTGCCACGATGATGGCAGCACTGCCATCGATGGTCGCCAAGGCAGCCGCAGCAGCAACCGCAGCACCAGTGCCGCCCATTGCTAATGCACCGCTGCACGATGCCGCCACTACGCCAACGCTATCCGAAGCAGCTCCCACGACACAACCTTCTGTACAACCTTTGCCAACGACAACGCTACCCGCAGCTACACTGCCAACGCCGGCTACTGAACCAGAATCTCTTCTCGATGAGATCCGTGCTCCGAAGCAGACCGCAGCGGTAGGTGCCAACTTGGGTGCATCGTCGTTCGCTGTATTTCAGAAGGCGGGCGCCAGCCAGAACGAGATCGTGTCCTATGGCACTCCTTCGTTTGGGCTATCGTCTGGTCTTGTGGGAAAAGGGTGTTCGGCACTTGCCGTGAACAACGTCGACCAGGCGCTATTCGTCATGCCGAATGACGTCAGCGCGCTTACCAAGGCGTACCTAACTGCGACCGGTGGCGCAGGGATTGGTCCCACAGGAACCTTCGTTCATGAACCGACCGTTGAGCCCTTTGTGATTCCCCAGTCTCCGCACCTTTTGCCGATTGAAAAATACGAGGCATTTTGCCTCTCCCTGTTGGCTGAACTCCAGCAGCGTCAACCTCGCAACTCCGGAGAAATCTTCTCAGTACGGTTCCAACAAGCTATGCGCCAGAGCCTAAGTCATGCCGAGTGCTGGGAGCTACCACAAGCTTTCCGACGCCAAGACATTAAGCTATCAGCGGCTCTCATCGAGAGCCTTCGTGGTGACAGCCTGTTGTTCAGTCCCCTGAGCAAGCTATCCAAAAAGTGTCTTCTCTCCGGAGTCCATGTACCTGCTCGCCTCATCGCTACCGTGATTGCACAGGCGTCCTCTCGGCCAGAAAGATTGGCGCAGGACGCGATCGAGAGTAGGATGAAGGCAATTCATCAACGCGAGCCGCCTTCAGTGGCGCACCTCTCACGTTTCCTTAGTGACATCATAGAGTTCTCTTCCGAGACGCCTGCGGGCGCAATCCAGCAGCATAAGCTCGAGGACAAGGTCATGGAACAGATCGGTCGCGTCCCGGCCCTCGCATCAGACGTGATACTGTGGCGTAGGCGACCTTGGGCTCAACGCTCTTGGCTGCAGCTCGTAGAAGCAGTCAAACACTTTGAACAGGAAGAGGAGCAGGAGCGCATCCTGAAACGGAAGGGAGCAGCTTTCGACAAAGCTGAAAAGAAACATGAAAAGAAACCACATGATTCGAGGCCTAAAGCGTCCATTCCGCCCGCAGGGCCTTTATCGGCACTGCCTGGCCCTGTCTTGGAAGGCCCTCCGGCCGCCAAGGACAAAAAGAAACGGACCCGCAAAACCAAGGCCGAAAAGTCAACAGCCGCCGCCGCCGCCGTTTCAGATGAGACCGCCGCCGCCGCCGCCGCAAAAACCACAGCAGGTAAACCGCCCGCGCCGGGCCCGAAAGGCAAACCGGCATCGCCCAAACCGGGTCCCGTAGTTCCCAAGTTAGTCATCGCACCGAAGACTACTTCCGGAGTTGCCGCGACTCGCCCTAAGGCGGGCTACGCCTGCCATGCCTGCGGGCAGGCAGGTGGCCTCGCTAACTCGCACTGGAAACAGTTCTGCCCCTCCCTGTGGGCAGGGGGGGTAGGATCGCTTCCAGGGAGCGTAGCGGGGTCACCACGCAGACAGCCAACACCACCAGCTAGTCCACGAGGCTCGTCATCGAATGGCAGCGCTCGATCCAGTGGTACCTCTCGCACAGCATCCGCAGAAAGCGTCACTACGACATCGTCGATGGCACGCGATCGAGCTCGAACCGCAGGTGGACCTGCCCAAAGCATCGGGTATCAGAATATCAAAAAAAAGTGATATTTTATATTTTTGCCTGGGATTCTGAGACTGCTGGGTCTCAGAATCCCAG
>CALGTP010000519.1 GCA_937902105.1 uncultured Actinomycetes bacterium | reverse complement strand
GACTTACTGGACAAATTAATCAAACAATGCCGGGCCCCGTCATTATCTACAAACAAAAACACACGGCGGTGCAACATCCTATCACACCAAAACTTGATGGCGGCAACTGCGGGCAATACCTCCAGAACTGTGATTATCTTAGTCGAGACCGTCTGCAACCTACTAAGTGCCGGCCCAACTACTTCCGAGCCAAAGAACTGCCTTACTGCAGGCTGGCCAAGGACACGATCAATCATTACAGCGCCAACTGAGCCAATAAGATCATTACCCTCAAGGGCGGCATCAGTGAAGATCAACAATGGCGGCCTAACCTCGTGTGCAATCAATGTACGGGGAATGGCCTCCCACAAGAAGCGCAGCACAAACTGCAGCTCAGCCACCATCTCGATGGGAACGTTGGTTCCCGGAAGGGACCCTAGGCATCGGCTCTTGAAGACCGGCATGGTGAGTGCCGCAACTCTGCCATACAACTGCCCCTCTGCGAACTGGAAAACGCCTCGCAGGGAGTTTGCCCGAGCCTGTGAGCAAACCCCCGTTGAAACGATATCGGCTACTTGCAACTCCATAGCGACAATCCTTGATTCCTTATTGCGAATCAAGACTTCATTAGCAACGGAGCGCGACAGATCCACAACTACACCCAGAGCCTCGAATACCTTCTCAAACGGCTTGCGCTTGCCCGGCTTGTCCGAGACCTGCCAGCCCAAGAGGCCGAGGAAGCCCTCCGCCACCTTCTGACTGTCGCTTGCCATGGCCGCAATATCCAACTGGGGGAAGTCATCGAAGTAATTGCCCCATATGAGTAGGAACAACCTAGTGCCCAGGACTCGTAACGCCCTGGCCACTCGGTTGAAGGCGAAAACCGCGGCCGTGGCACCGAATGGCAAAACTTCGGCAACAAACAACTGATTGCAGTCCAGCACTGGGTTGTGGATGGCCAGAGCTGAAGTCCAGCGGGACGAATCTGCAACACTGATCTGCTTGTACGCGGACTCAAGATCTAGCGTTCTCCCCAAGATGTCCCTCGCCTGCTCAACTGTCAACGAAGAGTGGAGGACACCTGTAAGCCATGAACCATCGGAGAGGCACAGCTTGACAGCACGGTCATCGTAGACCGCTTCCAAAAACACGCGCGCCATCACTGCGATTTCATCGACCCCCCCAAGGTCGACTTTAAAGCTGGAGCCAAACGCAGGGTTGACCATGCTTGCCGTGAGGTCGTCGACCGGACGCACCTTGCCTCCCTGGGGAATGCCAAACCTCCGGCTCACTACGAACAAGCTACCAAGCAGCTCAGTGAGCTCAGCCTCCGTGAACGGGCCCGATAGCCAAGAGCGTCGTAGCTCCTCACAAGTGGCTTCCCAAACCGCGGCGTCTGTTGCAGGATCACCTGAGCCACCCTTCTTAGCGAGCGCTATCCTTCTGGTCCACTTCGCTGACCGCATCAACTGTGCCTCAGTGATGCTAGGCGCGGCCCTCCTGGCAGGGAAAGCAGCGCAGTCCGGGGCCTCCCCGGTGAGTTTCGCCCCTGAGACCAGCAGCGCGACTAGCTCCGGATCGTCGTACTCAGCATGCTCGCACATCATCTGAAACAAAAGAATACGTTTTTCAGCCATGACCTTCTCGCGCGAAGGCGTCATTGCCGCGTGCAGCGCCTCCTCACGCTGCTTAAGAACGGTGTCCGCCATCAACTGATAATACCTCAACGTCTCAACACGCTCCGCCTGCAAAGCCACCGGTCCCACGGTAAGCAACTTGAAGATTGCATGGAGAGTGTCATCTGGAATCCCTGAAGTCCCATCGAAGGGATGTGTCAATGCGGCAGCCTTGGCGAGAAACTCATCGCAAGAATGGTAAACGCCCACTTCGAAAACTACAGCATCCGCACCCGACTCGTCCCCACTTATCACCTCCGTGCGGATGATCTTCCCGAATTCGCCCTTCA
>CALGTP010000518.1 GCA_937902105.1 uncultured Actinomycetes bacterium | reverse complement strand
AGATTAATCATAGTTTACTCATAGATTAATCATAGTTATCGAACACATACTCGTACACACTACTTACTCAACCTGGTTAGTTGAGTTTGTTTACTCACACTCGACTTCTGTATCTCCTTCAACCAATCCATCTTCCTTCGTGTCGACAGTTTATTAGTACGTTGTTGTCTCAAACTCTTATCGGATACCAATATCTCGCCTAGTACCTTTGGAACGGCAGGATATCAGCGTATAGATCTGAGTTTAATTCGCAGCGAGCAAACCCTAGCCATTTACGCAAGGCGGAGCCTACATACAAGCTGAAGTGAAGGTGTAGAGAGAGTTAAAGTCGAGTTCGAAGGAGATCATCAGAGTATAACATAATTCAGTAGTATAGGAGTACAACATCGAAACAGAAATGTCAGAAACGTCGGACGATCGCAAGGAACCTTATGATTCAGTGCCCTCGCCGGTGGACGACAAAGTAACAGGCAGAACTGCAAAGAGAAGATCAAGGTCAAGTCGGAGGTCTACATCGGCGGTCTCCACTCCTCTGAAGTCAGTATTAGACAAAGAGAGATCAGAAGCCGACGATAAGATCAAGAGATATTTCGAGAGACGGGTAATTCACGATCATTTCACGGGTCAAGCGGGATATAAAACGCGTGCTCCAGTCAAGATCGATGGTATTACCTACTCTAAGGGAGACTTTGTGCCCCTCGATGTAGTAGAGGCCTGGGGTAATTCCCGTGACGATGGCGTGCCTCCGCCGGACAGGGACTCAGATGCTGAAGACTTTAGGGATAGTGGGGATCCAGACGACATCTCATCCAGCGTATATCCCTCACCACTGGGAACGAACGATCCGTACTGGTGTTACAGTGAGGAGAACCGAGGATTAATTGCAGCAGCGATTAAACCCAAGTTCATAGTACCGGAAGGGGATATCTTTGAACCCCCCGTCAAGGGAGTAAATAGCATTAGCTATCAGGCTTTGAAGGAAAAGTTTGAGTATAGTAACACTAGCCCATTCAAATTCAACAAGGTCTCGTATGCCGCAATCCGCGAAATACAAGACGCGGTAGTTGCGCATATTAGGAAGACTACCAGAGCCGACCAGGAGTATTCACTCTATGAAACGTTTAAAATCGAATTCAGGCAGGACTTAGTTGTTAGGTTGAGAACCCACAAAGAATATGCAAGCATGGCGATTAATAGTCATCGCAGGGACGGTTTTTATTTGGAGACGGAGATGTCGGAGCACTTCCTCTCCCAGCTTCAACCAAAATATATGCTACCTCTCCTCTTAATTGCAATACTGCCACTCATCGAGACCGCCGGTAGAGCGTCACACGAGTCAGTAATGATATCCATACTGAGATACGAGTCTAAGAGATTCATGCTAACACATAGTATCTATTTCAGTGACCGCATCTCTTTATTTCAAAACTTCACCAAGGTACACCACGGTATTAAGGCCATGACGGCGGAGATAATCAAGTTTTCCAAAATAACGGAATGGTGGATGGGCAAATGGTACCCCGTGAAAAGCTACAATACTAATATCACCTCTTGGACTGAGCTCTTAAAGGACGCCTTTGACAGTACCAACACCCCTCTAACCTTGCATGACCTGTATTCGTTATGGACAGTAGGTGATAGGAAGTACAGGCATTTCAGCCATATGCTTAGAGATAAGCTGTTGGCTAGTGCCAAAATGGAGTTGGACCTTCAACCAGCCTCCGGACACCTTATGAAATTGGACGGAATCTTAGATAAGAGAACTAGCAAGCCCTCATACCATCATAGGGGCTCAGCTAGCCCATCTTCTGGAAGGTCTGCATCTAGCGGGACTACCACAGCGTCCAGCAACTCCAGCGTAGCGAGCACCTCGAGCAACACCTCGAGTTTGACCACCAACAACATCTCACACGCGGTGGACCAAGTGCTCAGCTCTGTCAACGCTATGACTATGCAGCATCAACCAAAATCAGCCATTCCTAATAGGCCTACAGTGTCTTTTCACAAGACGGTGGAAGACAGACCTACACCAGTATGCTTCGTGCAGCTAGTCAAAGGAATATGTAATAAGCCAGAGTGTGAGAAGACATTCTCTCACGACGAGGCAAGGCTAAACAAGACCAGGAGCGACTTAGTCAGGCAATGGTCCGCGGGTTCTACTTTGGGAGCCAGCAAAGCCAATCTCAACCTAGTCCAACAGCTTAACATCAGCATGAGTGACGATGACGACTTACAAGACGTCCAAGCCTTCCTTGGAAACTTAGAAGCAGACATCGATCTCATCCATGATGCAGTGGACCAGGAAGAGAACCAGGAATGAGGGGCTGGCCCACTGACGAAGGCTAACGTCAGTGATAAGGCCAGCCAAGCAGTGCACTACCTCA
>CALGTP010000517.1 GCA_937902105.1 uncultured Actinomycetes bacterium | reverse complement strand
AGAGATCGCCCCGAAAGACGTGACCAGTGAAGGCCCAAACCACGCGTTCGCGCAGCAACTCGGAGTGCGGTCTTGCCTAGAGCAGATCGCCCCGACCTAACCTAACAAGCAATACGCGCATTATAAATGCAGCAGCCACACCCATCTGCCATTCTGCCTACGGGCATCGATTCTGCACCAAACCTTGCAGCTTCTTCCAACTCTCTGATCCTCCCTGCGGCCTCGCAGCCAGCAGCACCAGATGCGATCATGCCACCGGCTGAACAGCTGCAACCGTCCTCGAAAAAACGCCGCGCGGTTCCCGCGGAGCTCCGTGAAGCACTTGCCGCAGCAGATGCTTATGTCGAACTCGTCCTCATCTTCGATACGAGCGGAGGTAAAAAGGGCGCCTTCGGTGGCTTCGCTTCCGAGTCGCGTGACTCCACCGAGCGTACCATCGATGACATTATCACCGCCACGATACCCGGAATCAAGATCGAGCAAAAACGAATTGACAACATCTCTGTTTACACAGAGCCGTCCTACTTCATTGTCCTTCTCGTTTCGCCAGACGACAAGGCCAAAGTTCTCGGCTCACAGCTTGAGCTCCACAAGCTGATCACATATCACATCCATCAGAGAGAGGCGCACCAACCGCTTCAAAAACGGTCAGATGTCGCTATCGTCATCACCACGCCCGATCGGCTCCCATACCTCGCGATGTTCGGAGACCGCCTCGACAAATCCACCCCAGCGGGCGGCCTGCAACCGGGTATCACGATTGTCGTGTACATTCCGGACACTCGCGAAATTCGTATCCAAACCCCGCTCGTCCTCTCCTGGCTTATGGACGATGCCCTCACGGACATCGCTAACGTGCTCACCTCGGCGCTCCAACCATACCCCGGGTACACCATCAGGACTATCCCTGGTCAACCGGTACGACTCAGCCCGAAAACGCCCGGTGGCGTGGGCATCGGCATCTCTATCAAATTCTGGCTCGTACCGCCGCCGCATCTCGCTCCGCTCGATATCAATTCCATCACGGGCGTTTTACTCCCGGGCTATCTCCTCATCCCGCGCCGGTACGTCCTGGACCCTGCGTCCCAAGAATACGAAGCCGACTGGATGCACGACCCCGACCCAACCGTATCTACGCGTCAGCTCACGCGCGCTGAGCGCTGCCGTGGCGGACACAACACCCAAGGCGATGGCGTGAAAATCCGTTACATTGTATCGGGTGGCAACGTAGGCGGAATGATGTTCTCGACATCCACGGACGGCGAGCGCCTCTGGCGCCTCGGAGATGACTTCAATCAAAAAACCGACGAACTCGACGGACTGACACCTTTTATCTCGCACAACCAAGGCGAGACCGCACGACGCATCGCCCTGCGCAAAGCGCAAAGGGCCAAAGCGGCCAAAGAGGCAGCGGAAAAAATCGACAGAGAAGCTCTGCAGGCCCACACGCACGCTCTCACGATGAACTATTCCCAAACGGGAATCTGCACCAAGGCAATCGAACGCCTGGCGACCCGAGAGACCGCGAGCTACATTCCCGCGGAACACGCGGCAGAAGCTGCCTCGGCACTCGAAATGCCGATGCAGTTCTTCAGTGCAGCGTGTAAAGCGAGCTACTGCAAATCACTCATGTGCATCGGCATCAATAAAACGTCCGAGGCTATCGTTGTTTCTCTCAACGCAACTCGCGCACAAGTTGCTGCCAACCTCGCAAGCGCGAGAATGGACGGCCAGGCGCAAGCCCAAATGCAAAACTTTCGCGGCACTTTCGCTTTTGCTTCTGCGACCCTCCCCTCTTCATCTCGCGCCGTATCCACAGCGGAACAATACGGCGAGGGCGCTGAAGACATGCGCCCACCATCGGGAAAAGGCGCCGGAAAAGGCGCCGGAAAAGGCGCCGGAAAAGGCGCCGGAAAAGCGCCCGGAAAAGCGCCAATGCCACCGTACAGCGAGGACCGCCGCCGCGCCACCGATGGATCGGGTGTCTTCGGACATACCGCCCCCTCGGTACCTGGCGAACGTCGTTACGACTCCGATGGAAAGGGGCCGTTCACGAAAGAAGAGTTCCACCAATACTATAACGGCTCTCTCCGTGAGTGGGCTATCGCCACACCGGAGCACGTCAAAGCGCCACCAGCACGTGCGCCGACGGCACCGATAGCGAAACTGACTCACCCCCCCGCCCAGGGCGAGGGGACGATTGAATCAACCGCTAAAGCACAGCGTACGCATACCACCACACCACACTCCCCGGGCCATTTGCTTGCCAACGCGGCAGCGTCCCTCGGAATTGCGGAGCACGGCTCGCTGCTCCCAGACGCTCTGATGCCTTCCGCCGTCAAAATCGTCCACGGATGGAACTACCCGATGCCCCTTCCGGGCCAGGCGCCTATCGGCAAGAGGATCGAACCTCCTCTCCTCCTCGCAGCGGCTAAGCTTGCTCGCGGACTGCACCAACTCATCGCCATGTCGAGCGCGAAATCGTCCGATGGACAGGTGATGATTGACCATAAGCTTATTGCCGAGTATCTTGCCACGCCAACGGACGGTGCTATTGACCCTGATATCACTACAGATCTCATGATCAATCTGGAAACTACTGACGTTGTCAACGTTGAGACACATGAACCCGGCGCGGAACACGACACCCAGTACTTTTACAACTTCCTCATTGAGCCCGCCCCGGCGTGACCTCAAGAAACGGCCAGTGCTACTCCGACACACTCCTCAGTGAGAAACATGGCGTGGCGTGCATGGACCGGTATGTTCGAGCGGGGTGAGATGCCCCCCAACTGCGTATGATTCCCAGGCGCAGCGATATCCCGGATGTATCTCGGATGAGATCCTGGCTCGGCCAGGAGGGAGCGTTTCGTATGTCCACATGGGCTAGATCGAGGTCACGATCTCCCGGTGAGGAGGAAGGTGTGAACAATGAGGAATAAGAGAACAGGTTACAACAGTGTTGTCGCATACCATACCATCTCGGATGACCGTCGTTTCGTCCGCGCGCCCGTACTGCGCGAGCCCAAGTAGGATCTGAGGAGAGGGGAGGTGTTCCCACAGCATGAGGGGAGTATGCATGGTAAGGTCAAAGGGCTTCGAAAGTGTAACTAATGTATGCCTCCGTTGTTAGTGCATGAGATACTCGATATTTGTTCGTATCACCGCCGCACTACGTTGATCGTGCATGTATTAAACTTCGTCATTGGCCCATAGTTACCCACTCTTGTCTGTTCACAGCAACACTATGCGTGCAACTATAGGGGGTGCTATAGCACACGACACACCCCTCTCAGACAACGATCAGTGTGCTCTTCTTGTTCTCCTAGGGCCGGGCACGGGGGACAGGTCGTA
>CALGTP010000516.1 GCA_937902105.1 uncultured Actinomycetes bacterium | reverse complement strand
TCTGTTCAATAATTCTGCACAGCGAAATGCAGCCTGACACCGAACGTGTTAATCTGTTGTTCACAACTGGTTTCTGGAAACTACGAATAACTTCCAAAACATCCAGCGGCAAAACACTAACCACTGCAGCACTGTCTAAAGAGTTTGGAGAACCAAGCTGCCTCACATCAATACTGGAACGATCATCGTCAAATGCCAATACACTATCATCAGTTTCGGCTGAAATCTGCCGAAAAAGCGAATGACGTGCATGAGGTGTTGAAAACCCCGACTGTGAATGACTGTGCCGGCAACTAAGACCGGAGGGTGAACTAAGCCCTGACTGTAAAAGACTGTCATGCTGAGCCTCTTGTGGGCTAATTTCATATGCGATTTTTATACCCAGCTTCTCGTGTTCGATTTCACGCATGATAACATCTAAGTCCTTGGAAATCTCAAGACACCTATCATAATTACCATCATGATCAAGAGAAGCTAAGTCACAGGGGTGCTGAAATGCGCACCAGGTACCAAGGCCTGTGCACTGTGCGCCCTTGTGGCAAGGTTGGGTTGCAGCCCACTCCTTGTTCAAAACCTTTTTGCCACTCCCTGGCTCTCCAGTCGGCGGCGATTTCGCAACGATAGGTCTTGTGGACCCGTTCGCGAGCCGTTCGGCTCGGACGCCCGCTTCCAATGGGCATTCATTGCGATAATGTTTGTTGGATTGGCATCCGGGTGCATGGCACTTATACCAGTCCGGTGGCACCTTAGGTGCTACCCGCGAACCTCCTGCTGTCTTGGTGGAACGCGCAGAATTCCCAGAGTGCACACTACCTCCAGGGGTTGATCCCGGGCGGTGAGTGGCTCGAGGATTAAGACCTGATTGAACAAGGTTTCCGGCGGTCAGTGCCTGCCCGGCAGCCTTGGGTTCAACCGCCTTTCCTTTATCTTTGCCCTTGTCTTTACCTTTCCCTTTTCCCTTACCCTTCCCTTTACCGTCATCGATACCAAAGGGAGCAACAAACCCGGCTTCGAGAGCCTTCGCTGCATTAGCGGTAAGCGTGGTCAGGTGGTTGTGGACCTGGTTCGGGGTCATAGGAACTCCCGCCTTGGTCATAAACGTAAGGGTCTTACCAGTCTGTGATGCTCCAGCGCCGCCCGATGCCAATGGTTTGGGCTCGGTCGCTGGTTGATGAGGCTGTCCTTTTAGTTTAGGATTCGCGGGAGGTGACTGCCCGGAAGGGTTCTTCGCTGCAGCAAGCTGCTTCTTGCTAGGAACTCCTCCCGGCCCCAGTCCCCCCTGGACGGTCCCATCTGGCAACACATTAAACGGCATCGCCGGCACCTTCGGTTTGGGTGCAGGTGGAGCCAGCGCCGGCGAAACACCTGCAGCGTCAGCTGCAGTGATTGCGGCAGTCAAGCTGCTCCGCGCTAAGCGCCTCAGGATTCCTGGAAAGTATTGCCAGTCCTGATACCTATCACCTGGGAAGAGGTTGTTGTAGATGTCAACCTCAGCCCTTACCTTAGGATCTTTGATAACACTCATGCCTGCCATTACCTTGCGTTCTATCCTGTCCGCGGACACGAGTCCCGGTCGGATTCCAGACAACGCTACCAAGAGCCTGTCAATGAACCCCAAGCCATCCTCGACGGTATGGCCGGACATAGTGACTGCCTCAAAAGTGCGCTCAGCAATGAAGTCACACTCTTTTGGGTCACGTATGGAACGCACGGCGATCATCTGCAGGAGTTTCCGTGCAGGCACGGTTTTCCCTCCAAATAGGCATGCCATGTTTAGCGCCGATAAGCGGCGTGCATAATCACCGTCGTTGGATTCCAACATCCTCACTTCGAGGGCGCGCTTGAGACTATCGTCGAATCCCCTAAGCGCGGACGGCACTGACCAGACGTCAGTATGATCTGCCGCCAGGCTGAAAGCACTGGCGATCCAGGTCACGATATACTGCTGTGTCGAAATCGGGCTGTGTTTGAAACTTTCGACTAACAGCGCCTTAGCCCAATCTCCCCACTCTTGTGAGGCCTTCCCTAAGGGGATAGCCGCCAGCTTCCAATTGAGCTGGGGCTGTGTACGTTGGCCTAAGAGGGCGGCCGCCAGGCCGGTTGCTTCATCAACCGCTACTGCATTGGTCAAGAACCAATCAGGAATGCTATCGTCCTCTATGATGTTGAGGTGATGCCTTGCGGCCGGTAGCAAACTGTGAGTGCGGTGAATCACCAACGAAGGGATTGGGGAAACAGTGATCCCGTCTGTCGCTTGAGTAGCCATTGACTTAGACCACGGTGGCCTCGCGTCCCATGTTAGGTCCGCGCTCTGCGACGGCGTGGGTACAGGCTCCGCGGGTCTCTCCGCCGGTGCTGTGTAACTCCAAGCAACAGGAACTCTGTTCAGGACTGCAGGCAACGCCTGCAGTTGGATCCGCTCTATGTCGGTCCGAATCGTGTCCTCGGGGCGAGTGGCTACCGGGACCGCTGGACTAACCAGAACCTCTGCGACCGGAGCCGGAGGAACTGTTGTACTGAACTTTTCCATGGCTCTCGCAAGAGTAGCCACCTGATGGGACAGTTGATCCACCATACGTTGACTAGACTGCAGTGCAGCTGTCTGGTTCTGGAACTCACGGTGAAATTCCGCAAGCGCCGGATCAATTACAGTTGGCTTCGCTCGAGCTTCTTCGATCGTGTCTGCTGCGAGCTTAACCTGAGCCCTAAGGCTCATATTGTCCCTTTCTTTCATAGTCGCTGAATTTATCAAATCTGCCATGCGACTTTCCCAGTTGAGCTGATCAGCGACGCGTAGCCGTTCGGCTTCGTATGCTGTCGCTGCCTGCTCTATTATACGCGCCTGCATGTTCTCCATTTGCGAAACCATACCTTGCAGAACTGCGGCTTCAACGGGGATGACTTCTACAGTGGCACCCTCAGGAGTAACATTTAGGACAGGAAGAGTAGCGGCCATTACTACGTCCGCGGTGGGAGTGGCAACGCCTACTATCCGTACAGGGGTGTAG
>CALGTP010000515.1 GCA_937902105.1 uncultured Actinomycetes bacterium | reverse complement strand
TGTGATATCATACAGGAAGAGAATGTGAGTCGGCATGAGTAAAACAGGTGCGTGGGTCATACAGACCCAGAACGACATGATGGAGGATATGATGGAGCCGCAGCAGACCTTTGAGACACTCTATAGTGGCAACAAGAACGGCAGTGTCCAGCAGTGGACAATCAGTGTGCAGGGGGCCACGATCACGAAAGTGTATGGGCAGGTGGGCGGCGCGTTACAGTCCACAGAGGATGTAATTGCGGCGGGCAAGAATCTTGGGCGTGTCAATGCCACGACCCCTGAGCAGCAAGCACAGACCGAAGCCCGATCACAGTGGGAGAAGAAGTGCAAGTCTGGCTATGTGCGTGTGTTGTCTGAAGCCCAGTCGGGGGCTGTCGATCCTACGTTTGTGGCGGGCGGCATCGAGGTGATGTTGGCACAGAAGTTCAAGCAGCACGGGACGAAGATCGTCTATCCCGCGTTTGTGCAGCCGAAGCTCGATGGCGTGCGGTGTGTCGCCATTCTTGAAGGCGGCGTGTGCACTCTCTGGACACGAACGCGCAAGCCGATCACGGGCGTGCCGCATGTAGCACGTGCGATCGAGCAGCAACTGGCGGGTGTCGGCGCAGCGCGACTGGTCATGGATGGGGAACTGTATCAGCATACGTACAAAGACAAGTTTGAACAGATCGTGTCCTTTGTGCGACAGGTGGTGCCCAAGCCAGGGCATACCGTCGTGGAGTATCATGTCTATGACTGTGTGAACGACGACAGCTTTGCCGCACGAACCGCGACGGTCAAGAGATGGAATCTGCGGGCGCCGCTTCAGACCGTCACGACCACGTCGGTCGAGTCCGTCGAGGAGGTGCTGGCCGTCGATCTAGAGCATCGTCAGGCGGGATATGAGGGCACGATGGTGCGTCAGGCGGAATCATCGTATGACGCAGGGCGCTCGATGGGGTTGCAGAAGATGAAGACGTTCGACGATGCGGAGTTTGTGATCACGGGTGTCACCGCAGGGCGTGGCCGGATGTCCGAGTGTGCGATCTTTACCTGCGCGACAGCGACGGGCGAGACGTTCGCCTGTAAGATGGAGGGGGCGTTGGAGAATTTGAAGTCGTATTTGGTGCAGCCAGCGCGCGTGACTGGCAAGATGTTGACGGTGCGGTATCAGGGGCTGACGAACGGCGAAGTGCCGCGGTTTCCGATTGGTGTGAGTGTGAGGGATTATGAATAAGCTAGAGATGACGGATACCGGCTATCGAGTGTCGCTGGAATTTCGGGATGAGGACCTCGAAGGCCTTGTGTGTGCTGCCATGAACGAGACCATGTCGCGACTGCGAGAGCAGATTGCGTCATTGAAGCGGAAGCGGAAGCGGAAGCCGCATGAGCAGGAGGATCTGGACTATGATACAGCAATGCTCGCCCATTGTGCGGCAGTCTATGACTATTATGGCGGTAATCTGAAAGGGCGGCAACGTGATTAGTGTGAGGGAACCGCGGCGAGTCCGGCGCGTGACGCCGGTGGCGATCGAGGATCGGCCGATGCGGAGTCTGTCAGCCGAGGAGTTGTTTGCGGCAGCCGTGCCGGCGATGATGGCGCCGGTCGGCTTCGAAGCCACGGAACGCTTCTGGCGACGGGAACAGGGGCTACGGCTGGTGCTGGACGATCGGGCGTATGACTACTGGTCGACAGGATATCCCTCTGAGCGGCTGTGTAGGATCGACGGAAGTGTGGTAGAATAGGGTTATGCGAAAAGGACCGACAGCGAAGACAGATGTTGCCAACGAGCAAGCGTTGCGTGACTTGGCGACCGGCGCACCAGCACCCACACGGTCGACGCGTCGGTCCGAGATCGTGGAGGAGGACGCCCCAGACGAGGCGCCGACGACACGGGCGCCGACGAAGTGGGATACGTTTCCACGGGGCAAATGGCACTGCCCGAGTTGCCGTGCATGGGTGCGTGAGCCGATGCACAGGAGTTGTATGGTCTGTCGTGAGACATCGAAGGAGAATGTATGAAACGCTTACCACCGAATTGGGCGAACAAATTGACCTGTGCGGACGTGGACGAGATTCTCGCACACTTCCGTGAGCAGGAACACTCGTATCGACACGGGACCGCGACGTTGCCTGCGTGGCCAGCACGGGTGCCGCTGATGATCAGCCGCATCGCACTGTGGACACGAGTGCGCGCGGCAAAGATGGAGGGGCTGCCGGTACAGCACATGCTGAACGATGAGCGCCGGGCGGCATAAATAGAGGCATGCGACCACGAGCGAGCCGTTTTCAAGTCGAATACACCTACGGGCATACGGGCGGATCACAGACACGAACGCGGTTGACGACCTCGACCACGAACCTGTATAACCCTGCGACACGAAGCGAGACGGGCGTGTTGGCGTATCTCAAGCATCGGCATCCGGGGCTGGAGATTACAATTCTTGATTTGGAATTTCAAAATACGACCGGTAAGCCGGTCTAACGAAGGTCAGTGAGTATGGATCCTGTGTTGTATGTGTGTATGAAATCTGTGAAGCGTGAATGGCAAATTCATGCGGCCTCGCCCGATTTGCGAATGATGCTCCTCCTGACAAACGGCGACGACAAACAGTTTTGCGTCCGACGGAGTGCGTGGAACACCGCGGCGCACGCCTATGTGCCCGCCGGCACCGTGGACCTGTCCAAGGTCGTTGCGTTATGAAAAAGACACTCCGTATCATTGGGCTCACCGTGGCCTTCCTGCTCTCGCCCGGCTGTGCTGGTTTGTATATCGACGGGTATGTGACAGTCCCGTTTTACTATCGGCAGATGCCGCGCGATCCTGTGCTAATCTGCCGCAACGGCAGTCAAATGTACTGGAATTGGAACTGGCAGGTGCCGTACGGGTGTATGCTCATAAACTCACATGACATCCCCGGTCGCGGCGGCCGCGACCGCCGTGGATCGCCACGGGCACGATCGGGACCTGTAGTATAATGTATAGAGAGTAAAGAATATGACTATGGACCCTGTGAACGAAAGTAGC
>CALGTP010000514.1 GCA_937902105.1 uncultured Actinomycetes bacterium | reverse complement strand
AAGACCGAGGGCATGCGTGCTATATGCTGTTCGTATAAAGCATGTGTGTCAAAACAAAGCATCCCAACAAACTAGCCAAGTGGTTGGCTGGCATGACAAGTCCTTGTATGTCGGTATCTGTAGATCGCATTTGGCGCCTGACACGGCAGCCGTTCATACTGCCGTGCACGCCGCGCGTCCAGCACACCTGCAAGTGGGAGATTTTCGCGGGCGGCCGTGCAGGGTGCAGGGTGTGTGGTGCGATACACGTGTGTGACCAGCTCACGTGCCAGCACCAGATCATGACGGAAGACAGTATTTTGTGCTCGATCACTGGCTGTTTTCTTAATAAAATTTATGGAAGCGAAACGTGGAGTGACAGAAGTATAAGCATGTCGGTCGACAAAAAGAATATAAACGAGCTGACGTACGATATCGAGACGCACTTGCACGACCTGCTGCTCTCGAACAACGCCAAGGCGTACACGCAGTTCGAGCAGGACAACTACGTCTCGCGGCTCTCGTCTGTAATCGAGCACTGCGGTGCGCAGCAGGACGGAGCGCAGCAGTGCGACTGTGTCACAGACGTGCTTGGCAGTGTGCTGCAGAAGATACCGTTGCGAATACCGCTGGCGTTTTGCGCAACCGAGCGCGACGCGCTGAAGAAGCGGTGCATGGTCGCTATCAATACGAGCGCCTCGATGCTATTTAAGAACAAGTACTTCAAAATCTGCAGAGGGAACCAGAAGGCGATCGTCTTCGGGCTCGTGTATCTTCTGCGCACCGGCGTGACTCGGGACGCGCAGGTGGTGCTGCCGAGACTGCTCGAGCTGCACGCGGTGCTGCCGCTCGAGGCGCACTTGAAGGCCTTCGTCGGCGTCAGTCCTTCGAGTATCACCGACACGGAGAACCGCCTCAAGTTTGTGATTCGCCAAAACACAGGCGCGTAACGGTGCACGCGGTTTGCTTCGATTTGTGCGTTTCTCTTTTGCGCTGCGCTGCACGCGAGCATTCGAGCACAGCGCGAGCGAGGCGGCGCTGTTGTAAATAGAGGTTCCAGGTGCACGACATCCAACCCGGCAGCATGCGGTGGGGCCTGGTCATTTGTATGATCATGTGCAGAAGGTCTGCTGTCAACGCCGCGACCGCAGACAGGTCGCCCAACCGAGGGTGCAGGGCCATAACAAGCGCTATAAGGTAGTCTGGTTTGCACAAAACACAGGAATAGGGTGTCATGCACACCTCGAAACGCTGGTTCAGAAGTGTATGCTTTACTCGTTTCTGCTGAGCGTGAAGCTTTGCCCGCATCGCACCGAGCCGCGGTACTATCTTTGCCTTACGGTCTTTACACGTAAAGGTTTGTCCGCAAATGTGAACAGAAACCTTTGCCCGCAAAAGACAACGCCCCGTAATTCAAACCCAAAAATCACTATTGGCGAATCAAAAATTGCTTTTTGATTAGAACCACGTACGTTGGTCAGCGCACAACATATAGTGTCACGTCGAGTATCACCGACACAGAGAACCGTCTGAAGTTTGTGATCCGTCAGAACACAGGCGTGTAGCGTCGCATATGCCCAGTATATACGTACATGGAAAAAGATTCTCACTTGTCCCGCAGCATCTTTCGGAACAAGCACAGGGCAACCACGACGACGACCAGCGCCGACAGGGCGAGCGCCAGCGTGTAGCGTCAGCGCACAACATACAAGGTCACGTCACCCGTCGGCGGCGGGCGCGCAAGGAACCCAGTCACTCGGAAGTTGGACGGGCTGGCTGCGCGCCGCGGTGCAGGCGACGTCTGCGCGTACTGCGGCGAGTCTGGCGGCGGAGGGGGCACGGCGTCTGTGTCCATAGGCACTGGCAGCTCAGGCAGCTGGCCTGCTGCCTGTAACCTCCGGTACGCGTCAGCCAGCATGTCGCGGCCAGTCTGCGTCGACAGTTCGCCGCGCCCGCGCGTGCTTTCCACCAGCAGACGCGACATCGACATGCGCTGATTCTCGAGGTGCGACACGTAATCCTGCAGGCTGCCGACACGGCTGTGCAGGGTCAGCATGTTGCGCGGCGTCACGGTAAGCCCGGTCACATCGAGCACGCGCTGCGTCTCTTTCGCCTGCTGCTGCTTCGAGTACTCCTTGTAAAAGTCGCGGCGCACCCGTGCGGCGACCTTTGTCTTGAGGCTGCCGTGCCAGTGCTTGCCGGTGTGGTGGATGCGGCTCATGCACGTCACCATATCGGGCTGCATGTAGTTCTCGAACTCGATGCAGCACACGCTCATGTTGAAGAGACCGAGCCACTCGTCGACGGTGCTCATCTCGACCTGCTTTTTCGTAATGACAATGGCTTCGAATTCCTGCGTCGCGATATCTTTGACAAACGCAGAGTACAGCAGCACGGGCTCCAACGCCCACGCGACGATACTCAGCAGCGAATCGCGGCGCTCGATCGAGCCGAAGCCGATCACACAGAACATGAGGTACTCGCTCGTTGAGCGACGTGTCGAGCAACGCAAGCTGTGCATGGCGTGCATATCAGCGGCGATGCGCTGCATGTTTTCGCCCTTCGGGATCACCGGCATCTCCCGCGTCCTCGGCGACACCGAAGCAGCTCGTGCCGGAACCATCTTTTCCTTGGCAGGAAGTATGCGGCACATGCCTGACTTACTCTTTTTTGGATTTGAATCGTTGGAATTAGTCAAATCGTTTCAAATTTGTCGTGGCGGGGAAAACGGCGCCGCACAATGTTTGTCTTATTCTATATATAAGCACACGCAAGGCCTCTTATTCAACGATGGCGGTTCCAGCGTCCGTTGGACAAAACACACAGATTATCATCGACCTTTGCGACCTTACCGAGTCAGACGACGAGGACATGTCTGTGCCTGCATCAAGCAGTGCCAGTGCTTTCGTTCCGGCACTCGCCAATGCCAAGAAACAGAGGCAACCCAGACGTTCTGACGCCCAGTTGATCGAGGATTACAAGGAGAATAAAAAGGCTGCACAGGAAAGGAAGCAGACAGCGATCAACAAAAACAACAACATCGGCAAGAAGAGAGCCGCCGAGCAGGTCAGGGTTATCGGCAAGAAGCTAAAAGCGGCACAGATCAGGATGAAGAACGCAACCGCCAACGACAAAAAGAAGCGCGCGCGCAGCAAGAAGCCGAATGCTCAACAGAAGCCGAGGGCTGCAAGGAAGGTCAAAGTCTTGGCAAGCGTCGAGATAAACGAAGCTGACGACGTCGGTGTCGTTGACTCAACGGACCACGTCATGGGTGAGGTTCCCGCCACGGCTGCTGCCTCTCCGCAGCAGAAGACACAGCAGCAGGACGACAACGACTCGGACCCGGCTGATAACGGCGATGATCATAACGATGACAGCGATAACAGCGATGATCATGACGATGACGACGGGCCGGGCGTATATGCCAGTGATTCATCGGAACATCAGTGGCACGAGTGGCAGGACGCGTGCATATGCACAGGTATCGACTCTATGGACCAGTGCAAGTGCAAAGCTAAGCCAAAAGTGCTTGCGTGGAAGAACGGCAAATGGCATGCCGACGTCAAGGCGCTGTTTGAAGAGCTCAAACATGTCATTGTTGAGGCCGACCTCAATGAGGATGCGCTGAAATCGCTTGAAATGTTGCCGTACGAGGTAGCGTTGCTCTGTCTAGGCAAGGTGCGTGACGAGAAGTCCCCGATCCGCAACATGAATAAGTTCATCGTCGAGAACGCGGGCCACTTGCGCAACCAGTGGGGTCTCGACGACGCAGCATCGAGCAGCAGCGAGGACGAGGACGAGGACGAAGGCGCTGGCCCTGCGTCAAAGAACTAGTCTCGCTACACGATAGCATAATCTGTTTGCTTGTGTTTGTATTTTATTGAAACGAAACAGCCAACATGCAGTGTCTCTTGTGTGATTTGCACACGTCTAGGCGACAACGTCACCAACAGCAAAACCAAATTCATACTATTCAAAAATTATCTTTTCGTTGAAAAAATGGAAATCGGGTTTAGTCAACGAAATCATGGAATTCACATAGTGTCATGGAATTCACGTTCGTTCTAATT
>CALGTP010000513.1 GCA_937902105.1 uncultured Actinomycetes bacterium | reverse complement strand
AGCACCAGGAGCAGCGTCGAGGGCAGCCAATCCAGGCGCTAGCATGCAGGTCCCCAACAGGGTCGAGGACAAGACGGCAGGAGCCGGATACCGGAGTCAAGGGCCCCCTCCAGCCTCGCGCAGGACGAGAGTCCCGCCACAACGTCTCGCAAGCAACATACAGGTCAGTGCATGTGAATGGAAACGCAGTATGGGCTTGGTGTGCATGAGTGACTGCAACTGTGTGAATAGCGTCCCGAGACAGGAAGAGGAGAGGGCATCACGAGTGCGAGGACTCGATAGCAATGCGGACAGCTGGGGAGTAATTGCAAAGAGAGATATTCAATACGGGGAGGTCATCACAATCTTCGGGGGCACCACATACCTGAATGGATCTGAGCGCGTAGGAGCAGACTTTGGCCTACTCCACGAAAGACTGCACGAAGCCGGCGAGCCTCTTCAATATACCCTCCAAGGGTGTTTAGCAGAGTCAAGCAAAGCCAAGATTTGGGCAATCCCAGAACCAGACAAAGAAGTAATTCGAGGGAGGAGAGATGTCAAAACAAGCTTACGGCGCGCTCTCGGGAAAGGGGGCGACCCAGGGATTGGACAGTGGATTAACCACACATGTTGTGACGCCCACTGCAACGCAGAGTTTCAGCTCACGCGGGCACTCGCGGGGGATCCTAGGAAGGGTGCTACGGACGACGAAGGGACCATAATGCTGGTAGTCCGGGCAAGCAAGCCTATCCAACAGCATGAAACCATCCTGGTGCATTACAACCCGAGTAGCGGAATTCAATCCTGGGGGAAGGTCTTCAAATGCACCTGCTGCCTATGCCGGGGGATTTGCGGGCCAACAGCCCTGTTAGGCGGCAACACAGAGCAAAGTTTTGCAAGACTGATCCAGCAGGCGCAGCATATGGGAATTCGCAATAATGAGGAAATATCCCCAGGGGATTTCGTTAGCACACATCAAAACGACTTCTGGGGAAACGTCGAGGAACCGCACTCAAAAGGTGCCAAAGTGCGGGGGTTCTGTGTAACAAATAGGAAACTCATCTCGAGAGTAGTCCAGGCAACAGAGTTTAGACAGGAGGTGCAGAAGATCAAGTGGAAAGGAGCAGCGAAGGTCCTCTCCCTCCCGGCGATAGCTAAGGTCTGGGCACACAAAAATCACACCACTGGGAGCGGGGGGTGGCTGGAGGACGAGACGATCGACGCGGCAATTAGGTGGTCTCTTCTTGGGGATACGAGGATGGGAGGCCTAGCCCCATGCCCTGGGCGCAACGAGTACTTCTCCCTCGAGACTATCCAAGCGCTCCAGGTGCTAATCCAAAGCTACCAGGAGAGAGAAGACCTATCAACAACGCCCCTGCTCCAAGTCGCCCTGGAAGGGCTTACGGGCATCAATGGCAGCCTCTGGAAAGAAGTGGATGGCTCCCAACTGACAGATGGTATCGAGCTTGACATTCCGGCCCTTCAGCTAGCCTTAGACAATAGTTTAGAGCTATCTCTCGGAGCGCGACGGGAGCTGAACCTGCATGGGTTGCAACCGGCGCACTACGTGAGGGCTGGAGGCAGAACTCTAATGCCAAGACAGCAACGTAACAATGCGCTGGTCAAGTGGCTGAAAAAGTTCGGATGTCGCCTGGATCTAGCAGCTATGGATAATGTGTTCGCAACGCTCTATGCAAGTAATCATTTTTTCACCATAACATGGTGCAGGGCCACTGGAGCATTTACGGTACGAGACTCATTAGCCAAGGCAACTAAACCCGAGCACTGTCGAGCAATGATCGTCTTGTGGGCTTTCCTGCTGGCATCCTCCAGGATGGAAGGTAACCTGTGGACAAAAGAACCGCTACTCGCGCTCAGCGAAAGCCAGGTTCTGGGAGAATTCAAGGCATTCCTACTTGCGAGGCCAGAGGGTGTCCAACAGGGTCCGCTACTGCAATGGGAGCGAGACAATTTGCAGCGGATGGGCATCACGGTACTTAGGGACTCGGAAGACACCGCGGGGGCGTGGACATGGAGAAGGGACACTCACTTTCCACAACAAAGTAATTTCTTAGACTGTGGGATGGTAGCAGTGGTTACCGTGATACACCTGTCAAGGGGCTGGCAGATTCCGAACATGCACGCAGCATCGATGGCACGCTATAGACAGTGGCTAGTACAGGTGATCACAGGAGACTGCGAAAAAGTTTTCGAGGTGCCATGCCACCGATGCGGCACGAATCAGATACAGTCACAAATGAAGAGAGTGGAATGTAGAGATAAAGAACGATGCGATGAGACCCGTGAGAACCTGTTGGACGAGGTTGTCTGTATCAGTCATGGAGGTAATTCAAGCCCTGCCCTCAGGCGGAAAAGGTCAACTGGGGACACCAAGACTCAGACGCAACAACCACTGGGGAATGACGGCAATAGGACGGCGGACAAATCCGAACCTCAGGTCTGTCAGACGAAAGTTGCCGACGCAGCGGATATGGATATTGATGTAATCAGTGACCAGGCGCAACACCCCAAAGCCAACACGGAGAGTATTGAGCTGGGGGCGGAGGCTGAGCCTGGGGAAGTGAGCGCCAACGGAGGGAAGGCGATGGTAACAGCCGATAAACTACGAAGTCCCAAAGATACTTACCAGGCCAACCAAATCCCACGGCGCAGGGAGGACCACAAACGGCAGAAGCTATTAACGGAATACCGACAGACGACAACCAGAAGTAGCCCCGCGGCCACGAAACCAGCAAACTCAGGCAACGACAAGCAGGGAGGGCCCATACCAAGGACCAAGCGGGCGCAGAGCCGGGGGGGTGGCTCAACGTGGGTCTGCAATCTTTTAGGTACCAAACAGGTCAATCACGGCTCGGTCTCCGCAAAGGAAGCAATAACTGACAGATGTGCGAAGTGCACCAATCCGCTCGCAGGACATTACTCGCCTACGCAGTGCCTCAGATGTAACACTGTCAAGTACTGCACCGACACGTGCAGGAGATTACACTGGATACAAGGTCATGGGAAGACGTGTACATCAGGTAATACGGGGTGCCCAGCGTGTGGAGAGGACGTCAGTGCTGACGCGGAAACATCCACCCCCTGCGCAAGATGTACGAAGGTGGTGTACTGCTCGCATCGATGCCTCAACAGTGACTTTGACAGTCACCTGCAACAATGCCCCCTGGTGCTACCGGCCGTAGTCAATAGCAACCGTCAACAGATGGCCGTAGGGAAGGGGACAGATTGGGTGCAGGCCCCAACCCTTGCGCAGCCGGGAGGCTCTGGTGAACAGCGGAAAATGCTAGTCGATGATGAAGATGTGATCGCCAGCGTCCGACATGAGCGGTGGCAGCTCAGTCAAATTCGCCGGCAAGCGCTGGAGGACGAGGACAAGGATGCAAAGAAATGCGAAGAAGCCAGAGACAAAGTGCTAGAATGGTGCGAGAATCATGATCCCAGATCCAGCTTGGAGGCGTGGAGAGCGGCTGGGTCCTGCGCAAAAACCATCACAGAACTCTTGAAAACGATAACGGGCGATGCAGATTTCAACTGCACGAGAGCGGAGTGGCAGGCGGCCATCCAAGTCAGAGATGAACTGCTACTTCCAATGGCGCAAATCCTGGGAGAAGAAAGGGGCCAAAGGATCTGGGAAAAATGTATTGAAAAACAACAAGAAGTACAACTGTGTTTTCAGGGCATCCAAGCCTCTACCAGGCATCAAGCGATAACATTGTTAAGAGATGCGGGAATCGATGCGGGGGATGAAGAATGGCGAAGAGCTACATGCACCATCCGACGACGACGAGGAACGAGGCCGCCACTGGCAGCAGTGACTCTCCTAGTGCGGCCCAATGAGCCCCTGCATCATCTTCTGGTGGGCCAGCGAAGCCTAGGCCACGACAAAATTGAAGTCTGGAGGTGCAGGGAAGGCGACCAGCTTCAGAGCGTCACTACCCTCATCCAGGACCCAGAAACTGGAAGCCACAGTCTTAGGTCTTGGACTAGGATCTATAGTTTGCTGGGGATCTCAGAAGCTATGCAGCGAGAGCTGGTGCTGCTGTCCCTCATGCTAGAGCAGCCTTCCTTCGTTCCTTTGGACATGTTGATAGGAGACTTAAAAAATCCATGTGCACTAGCGGAGGTGTGGGGGACACAAGGCAAGGGTGGTGGTCATATTCAAATCGCGGGGAGCCAGTCGAAGGTAGCCCCGGGCAATCCATATGCCACGAACGAAGGCTGGTCCATCGCGGGAAGAGACTACTATGACAACAGACAACTGGCGAGCAATCACGATTGCCTACACAGGGGCGCCGGAGCGCATGCACCTAAGATCCTGGTCCAGGTGGGAGTCCCCGAGTGGAACTCTGCGACTAGAAAATGGGTGAGTGAGCAAGTGGGTGTCTCCCAAGAGTGTGCCAACAGAGTGCAGAGATTGACGAAGACGATGCCGGAGTGGTGGTCAAACTGCCAAGTCAGAATGAGATGGCGAGCAATGGAGCAGGGCAGTGAACGGGAGAGGGAAAGTACTGTGTGCATTCGATTTACTCAGGTGAAGAGCAAAGGCCCACACGCTAACCGACGAATCACAGCGAAGGAAGTGGAAACGGAAGTCCTGAGTCTCGTCAATAATATTCGCGAGCAATGTTTCCAACATGCGGAAAACTTCGTATCTGGTGACATTCGATATCAAGGCTTCGAAGACCTGGAGGGCATAGGCAAGGGCATGATCACCTTTAATAGAAGGACGGCAAGCTTGTTTGAAGTGGATGTAGCGATAGGCTGTCTTCTTGGGTTCTACTTGGGCAATGGTATCCAGGCCCACAGCGGCCGAACCTACAAGTGGTGCCCATTCTGGGGCATCATGGGAGTAACATCGGTAAGACTTACTTCCATCACCAGAGCCTATGATCACTACGCAAAATCGCGTACAGCTGTCACCTTCGGGACGCGCGGAAATGGTCAGGAAGGGTGGACAGTAACGAACCCCAAGGAAAGAATGATCAAGAGAATGCTCCAACTCCTGCAGCAGCGAGCAGGTTCAGGGCCAATGCTTGCAGCGCTTAAGATGCCAGTCTGGGAACCAGAATCGAGAATGTTCATGGCAAGGCAACAAAAAGCCCCAGCAGCAGCCGGCCCAGAGGCACCAGCGTCCTCTACTGAAGAAGGGAAGAGAGAGGCACCTACGAATCATGTTGCGGTCATGCCTATGTGGTGGCAGAAATCTGATCAAACGACAAGCAACGCGCATCAAGACGCTGAGATCTACAGACTTCTAAGATGGGCGCCGACCATCAAGGCCAGCAGAGGAGAAGGCTTTCGGCAACTTCTGATAAAAAGGAAGCAAGAGTACCTACTCTTAAAAGGTGATCAAGCAGGCTGCAATGCAGTCAAGGCGGAGCAGGAGAATGCTCTTCCAGGAACTGGGACAAAAAGGTTCTGGGGGGTATGGGCTGCGGCAGCTGAGAAAGTGAGTGAGTATTGGCTAGCAGAGCAACAATCGAACGGAGCCGACTTTCTCCACAAGCTCAGAGATCAAGGGAAAATTGGACTCGCAAATCATCGAGAGAACCTTTGCTCCAAATCTGAAGAGGCATGGTGGCTCCTGTGGCTGGAATGGGAAAGCCTATGGGAGTGCTGCCCTCCCCAGAGCGACGTCATCACATGGAATATTGGGCCACAAGGAGTCGACCTTTCCTTCCCCCTCATCGCCCAAACATTATCAAAAGGAGCAGCAGTAGTCATGTTCCAAGAAGTATCCTTTCACCCAGAAGAGAGAAGAAGAGTGAAAGGCATCCTGAAGAAGATCGGCTCGGACTACTGGTGCGTCATGGAATCGAGTCAACGCGTAAGTGCGAGACGGGAAGATTGCAAAGCAGGGGCTTCCACGAAAAACTTTGAAGCACCATGGGCGTATGCAGTGGTCACTTTCCTTCACAAAGACGTGTTCAAACAACCAACCCGTCTGGACTGGGCGGCACAGTACTCCAAGAAGGAGATGAAACATATGCTCCAGGGGAGGATGTCTTGCCTATGGGCGCCCAGGCACTCGGAAGCTCCCATGCTTGTTATCAACATCCACCAAGCAGG
>CALGTP010000512.1 GCA_937902105.1 uncultured Actinomycetes bacterium | reverse complement strand
CCAGCTTACTCCGTATTCTTCAACACACCCCTTATTCTAATCTTGACCACCAATGTCTCGGTATTGTGGGTGGGACTAGAATATAAATTGTACTACTCGGAGTACTGGAGTCCTATGCTCCACTAGGCGTCGATACCCTCAGCGCCCTTAACATTGATTTCGCCTGGCTCCTCATTCCCAGTGATCATTGCTGTCTCTTTCCTAAACTGTTCTCCCTGCAGTGGCTTGGTAAGGACATTAGCAATCATGAGCTCGGTCGGCATGTACTCTACTGTCACCGATTTATCTTTCACCTTTCCATGGATCCAGAAATGGCGTATGTTGATGTGCCTCGACTTCTCGTGAGTAGCCCTTCCAACTTTAATCATCGCGATGGTCGATTTGTTATCTTGATAGAACGGGGACGGAGCCAAGACGACTTCGTTTGTTTTATCATTCCCGGGGCGACCATTCTGATGTTTAATCAGCTCTCTCGCATGCAACAGCTGGTTCAGGGCATCTGATGCCGCGACCAGCTCAGCCTCAGTTGACGACTTAGTCACTATGCTCTGTTTGCACGACTTGTTGAACACTGCTCCTGTGTCCCCTATGATAATGGAAGATCCTGTGTGTGACTTCCCATCAGCATGCACCCCGTATGATGCGTCAACATAAAGTCGGGGCATGATCCCTCCATTCCCTGGTCTAAGGATCATCGTTCGGTTTGGTGTTCCCTTGAGGTACCCCATTACCCTGTTTAATTTTGCAAGGTCTTGTTTGGTGCTCCTAGTTACTCTTGTGCATAAGAAGGATGTCGCGACCAAACATTCGGGCCTAGTACGCTTGGCCAGGTAGAGGAGCTTCGCCACGTAAGTGTGAAAGTGCTTCATCTCGCTTTCGTCTAAGTTCTCGCTGGTTTCGTCTACGTCAAATAAATCCTCCAGGGCTGGTGTAGGGTGTTTCTTCGAGTAGCCATATCCCTCCACCATAAATCCTTCGTATCCAGTCATGCCTACCGAGCATTCGCCTTCTATTCCGAAATCCACTGTCATTCCGAGGTAGCTGTGCGCCGAGCCTCTTGATTCGCTGATGGTCTTATACTTGTGTTCCAGATGGTCAAGCACCATTTGGATGGTTTCTTCGTTTTCACAAGTGACTAAAAGGTCATCTACATGGGCTACGGCAGTGCACTGCAGTCCTCCCTTGTCTATGAGATTGTATAGGCATGGGTCAATTGGGTTCTGTAGGAATCCTATTTCCTTTAATGTCGCGGTGAGGTGATTGTGCCATAGCAATGCGGACTCGACACATCCATATAGTGCCTTGTCTAGCCTCACACAAAGCTCTCCCTTGTGCGTCAGGTACCGTTTGTACGATTCGTCGATCTGTACTAGCATGTCCGACATTCTCTTGTCTAACATCATATGGACGATGATTCCGGTCATCATGTCCGCATTAAGATATGCTCCGCCTATATCCACTGTTGCCGTTTTTCTCTTCTCGAATGCTGCTATTGCGCATACGAGGAGTACGGTCATTAGCGCAGCTGTTGGCGAGGATAGATCTTCGTACAGAGTCTTATCTTGCATGTGTCCCCCTGCGACCAGTCTCGACTTCAGCTTGTCGTGATTCCCTTTTGAATCGAATTTCTGCTTCAGAAACATGGACGATCTGATGATTCTTGTTCTCTCGTCGCTTTTGAGTCTCTTGACATCAACTGGTGTCCAGGCCTTCTTTTCCCAGAGTTGTCGTAGCTCTTTGGAGATGCTTTCTCTAGCCTCGTCTCCTAGCTCCTCGATTGCTCTTGTTACCGTGATATTCATTACTGAGTACTGTTCAAGTTCTCCATCCCAGTATGCGTCTTCGGGCATAGTGTCGGCGATGGACTGCTCTCTGTCGCTGAGGGCGGTCTTGTCGTATGAATCTTCGTCTGAGTCATCTTCGATTTGCCTGTCGATGTGGATCACAGTTTTAGATGCCTTGTGGCTCTGTTCGGGTCCTATATCTTCGATTAGGTTGTTGGTGTTGGGGATGCCGCCACCCCTTCTTCCTGTGGTGTCTCCCCTAGTCCCTGGAGTGGCACCCCTCGTTGTTGGGGTGTATCCTGTGATGTCATTTCTTGTGACGTCCGGGTCGGTGGCCGACGGGTTGATCCTGTCGTCCAAAATGGCGGCTTCTGTTCTTATCTGGCTTGACTGCCGAGTTGAATTGTTTCTCTTGGGCTTGCTAGGAGTATCGTCACCCCTCCATTCGGCAGTAAGGGCTGTTTGTACGTCCATGGGGTCAAAGTCAGCGATTGATATTGGTGGTGGAAGTGTGGAAAGCTGTTCCACTGTTGGTTCCACGTATTCGGAGTCAATGCTAGGCATATTGTCGGCTTTGGCGAGTCTATTTAGGTATTTGACAATGTGGGATGGTATGGGGAATACGTGAAACTGGTCGCGTACTCGTAGCTCGCCAGTGGAGATGCAATACATGCGGACTCCTCCTGTAAGACTGTTGGTGCATCCCAGGGTGAGATGACTTTCAGTTCGGGCAGCCATGGTGTTGTTGGTGTGCGGGACAGTTGCCTGCACATAATCGCCGAAGCTATGGCGCAAGTCACGCTTGGCGTCGAGACGTCGTCCCGTGAAAATTTCATGTGGAGACTCTCTTCTGGTGCTTTCACTGACTATATGCAAGTTAGTGCACCAGGTTGCGTGCTCGACGCAATGAATTAGTAACATCGCGTTAAGGTTGTAAGGTAGTCCATGCATAATAGAACGTACACGTTCCTTGATGTACCGGATCCTGCGTTCAACCTTGTGTGCCTTTTCACCAGCTGCGGTTGGTGATACTTGGATTCCGAGGGCCATAAGATCTTCGGACATAGACAGCACACCCCCCTCGTTATCTGTGATGAGGTGGGACACTCGGATTTGTCGAGATTTGGCAACATTCAGTATGTGCGCGATGGACTCCTTTATTTGGGGGGTTTTCTTCCCCCCTATATACTGGGTTATGCAGAACCCGAGGGGGGACAGCAGTCCTACCATGAAAGGTAGCTTGGCGATAAACATGATATCCACTTGGAGTGTTTGATTCTGTTCAATGACGGCAAGATCACCAGGAATGATCGCTGGTGAGGTGATTTTTACTTGTCTGCCTTTCATGCCCGGAATGCACGGCCCCCATATGTGGTCTGCTCTGGATAGATCCAAAGCAGTCACGTCAATACCTTGTATATTCATTCCTGGAATATCCTTAGATGGTGGGTACCCTAATCGCACTTGGAGTTGTCTGGCTATTTCTGCACGGCGAATTGCCGACTTCGGATATATCTCCGCTCTCTGGCGGACAGTTCCAGGTATGTTGTTGGCGGTTGATCTGTATGTCTGAGTGAGAATGACTTCCTTTTTGACATTCTCGGCAGTATCATCATGCCTATCGTCGCTGGACAATACATAGTGTCTCCCTTTTCGCGCGAATGTCAGTGTAGTTGATGTCGTTGAGTCTCTCAGGGTAAACGAGTCGGAGTTTGGATCGTATTTGACTGCGAAACCTCTGTCGACCATCTCTCCTACTGATATCACGTTCGAGCTTGCTTCTTTGCTGATTGCGACGAGTCCGAATGGACCGAAGAAGCCTGCGGTCGTCGCGACTATTCCTTTCCCATTCTTTTCTATGCCTTTCACTGCGAAAGGTGTTCTTAGCTTTCTAATGTCGCTTAGTACGTCTGTATTCTTAAACAAACTAATCCCTGCCTGGTTATCTAACAGGGTATCTAAGCTAAGGTTTTCAGTGGGTGAAGAAATCTTGAATAAGTAAGCTGAGTTGTTGGTTAAGGTGTTAACGAAAACACCCTGTGCCTGAGCACTACTACTACTAATCTTACTACTACAAACCGACTGGTCTCTGGGTGCCTCTAGTTCGGCTCCGTGTCGATAGATCCCAGCTCTGATGAGGTCGGGTGGGTCTGGATCGATGTCTTGTGTAAAAGAGTCTTCTCTGATCTGGGTTGACTTAGTTCTGAGCCATCCTTCAGCTGGCGGGGAGAGAATGTCCTCTCTATCGTCCTCGCTGCCACTCTCGGATTGGACCATGTTGTAGTCCCAGAGTATTTCTTCGTCGATCTCGATCTGCACAAGGGCGTACATCACTATCATAACTCCTTCTTCGAGTTCTTCGTCGATGATGCATACACCCGCGTTAGCGTCTTCTTCGTCCAGGTGTCGATCCCTCTTGAAGCAATATAGCTCGATCGGGCTATTCGCCATTCCTAAGAGGTCAGGTGGCTCAGATATTCCTGTCACATAGTCATGGCTGTCCAATACTCTGTCTTTGTCCACCCTGATCAGATACTTGTTTCTTGGATATTCAAGCTTATCTGCTTCTTCTCTCGAGATGATGTCCCCGATTGCCCTAAGGATTACTGCGCCCACTGCAATCACAGTGCTCGTGAATAGTCCTCCTCCGATATCAGCAACTTTGTAATCCGAATTAACATGTCGGTAGTCAGACTTCTTGACATATAGGTCTCTTTTCGGAACAGTTGGTATTAGGAAGTTGGGATCAACGGCTCTCTCATTCGAAGGAAATCTTTGTGGGAAGTCCATCTTCCTCTCGGTCACTTCTGTTGCATATATGGCGTGGTCATTGGTCCAGTCGTCGGAGGCATTGTATGTACCCTCCATTGTCATTGGACTGATTGTCCTATCGTCGTTTGCTCTACCGAGATATACTTCCCAAGTTTCCCAATCGTCTCCTATCTTCGACTTCTTCCTGGTCGCATTGGGTCCATCCGCTGCTTCCAGTAGTTGCATCAGTTCGAGATCGTGAGCTGCTATGGATAATTGTTCGTCCATTTCTTCGCTCTCTGGATACTCATAGTCGACTTCTGGGCCTGGGTCGCTGTCTGAGCTTGATACTAGGGATGGCATTGACGTGTCGGATGGGCTGCTCCTCCGATATCTCTCGGTCAAGTTCGACTCTTCCATCCCAAATATCGGAGTTGTGGACAGGACGTGGAAAGTAGGGTACTCATGGTACTCATCACTTACCTCTGTCACGTTAATGGTCGCTTGGACTCTCTCAGCGGCCGGCGCGAAGTTAACCTTCCTTGCATTGTTGCTCCCAGTTGGGTATGTAGGCTTGGATGCCAGCGGCTTGATTGTTGGTGGTCCTTTGATTCCCACCGGGGGCACTGAAGGACTCTTAGCTGGCGACACTGTGTCGAGGATCATTAGTGATTCCCACGCTTTGTTGAGTGTTATTGGGAACGAGTCTGGACTTGTCTCTGCTCTCTCTAAGAGAGATTCGAAGTGCTTGTAGGCCCGAGATCCCTTGGTCAGTCCGTAGACAAAAACCAGTGTTTGTGCCAAGTTGTCCAGCGGCGTCAGTCCACACTTGATGCATTCTCGTTCGACGTCTTCGCATCTGAGTTTAAATAGCGCGTTAGTCTCGTTGGCATGTTGAAATATGTTCCGCTGCTCGTGGTGGAGCTTCTTGGTGTCTCTTGCTTGTAGGATGGCGTTGGTACTGTATCTGTTACGCCTTGTCACAGAGTTAAGAATCATGAGAAGTGCATGTGGGTCATCCCCGCACTTAGTTGCATCTTCACCTTCTCCGCTCCACTCCAAGTAGTCACTGTGCCCTCGCAGGTCGCTCTCCACCTCCGGACTCAAGTTATTTCGCATTATTTGTGCGATAGCTGGCATAGTTACCTCTCGGACATGTTTATTATACTTGTTGTCCTCAGTGACGTATGCCATCTTCAACTTGTTCTCGTCCGCCAAAGTGAACACGATTCCCTGCGTCTCGCTGATGTAATCTTCTCGGCTGATCGGTTTGGGTTCCCATTTTCTATCTGTAGTTAGGAAGTTTAGGGTGTTCTTAGGAAACTTGACTGCTAAGATCGCTTGGAGCTCCCTGAGCCACGATTGCATGTTTCCCCTGCCCAATTTTGTATTAACTGTTAGTACTTGCTCCATCTCACGTTTGCCACCTAGGACGGTGGGGTAAGAAGACATTAGTGGATTAATTGGTTGATTATTATTCTATTGGTTGGATTATATGCGCTCCACTATGATATTACGCATATATTTCCTTATCGAGGCT
>CALGTP010000511.1 GCA_937902105.1 uncultured Actinomycetes bacterium | reverse complement strand
CCAGAGACCGGGTCTCGTGGCCCCCATCAGGCTTTACTCCGGCGAGGCTGGAGGATTGCATGAGGAAGGCCGACTGTGAATGGTTTGGGGCTTGGCAGAGCCATTTGCTGAGGAGTTCTGACGACGTTGAGCGACTGAGGAGCGAACTTGCGATTAAACCTTTTTATGATCCTGTGCTCAGGAACAACAAACTTAAGTATGCCGAGTTCCTCAGGGAACTGTCTTCACGCGGGCTGCTCCGCTGGAGGCGTGTACGCCGCTCGGCTGGAGGCCGAGTTGTGCCGTCTGATGCCTCTGGCAACATGGGAGCATTCTTCGTTGTTAAGAAAAATGGGACTCTTAGGCTCATATTTGATACTAGATTAGTTAACACTTACTTTCATGCGCCTACTCACACCAAGCTGCCCTCTGCTGCCGCATTTTCTAATGTTGAATGTCCCCAGGATGGTTATTGTATGGCCCATGCTGACATTGAAAACGCTTTCTATGGTTTACAGGTTCCTCCATCACTTTCAGAGTTCTTTACCTTAGAACCCATCGGTGCGGAGCACGTGGGATGTCCGGCATTAATGGATGGCACTTTATCGTTTAAGGGTGAAATGTTAGTTCCATGCCTGGCTGTGTTGCCAATGGGGTGGTCATGGTCACTCGCGTTGTGCCAGTCTGTCCTCGAAGCCGCTGTGGAAGATGCCGGATTCTCACGTGATCAATTCATTGTGGACCGAGAACCTGGGAGAGTAGTTAGCCCAGATCGGCCAGCCGTTGCTGCCTATGTTGACAACTTTGCCGTCATTGCGTCATCACCAGAGGTTGCAATTGAAGGTGTTCAGAAGATTTCGGCCATTTTGGTTTCCAAGGGTCTTCGTGTCCACCCCCCGGAAGGTTGTTCGCTAGACTTTACTCCTAGTAGTTTAGATTTTCTGGGCATGACTTTTCGGCAGAAGCACGGTCTGTTACAGGTCAAGAGCGATCGCGCGTGGCGACTCAGGTTTGCCATCGACGAGATCATCAGACGCAAACAGGTGTCTGGTCAGCTCCTTGAGTCAGTTTTAGGTCATTCCACCTGGTTAGCCCTCATACGACGAGAGAGTCTTTCAATTTTCAGTGCCATTTACCCTTTCATCAAATCCAATTACGAGACAATTGTTCCCTTGTGGGATTCTGTGATTTGGGAGTTGCGAACTTTTCGTAATATTCTACCTCTACTGCAGATCGATCTCGGCGCCAGTTGGCATGAGACGGTCACTGCTTCAGATAGTTCCCCTGCCGGATATGGAGTTTGTGTCCGAGACCTTCATAAGGACGCTGTTCGAGATTTGGGAAAAGTTACTGAACGTTGGCGTTTTCACTGTGAAGATAGAATCAGCGCTAGAGCATCAGCCCTAAATAATATAGAAGTTCCCGTTGAACCACTGCTGTTGGAGCCCCCCCCCGATCAACATCCTCTCCGAGTTCATTTTCGGGGCCCCAGACATTGCACCGCGATTGTTGACAAGAATTCCGCTCACACTCCTTGTGTTGACGGTCCTGCTATCGACACTTCCAATAGTATATTTGATATTGGTGCCTCAGCAGTTCAGTTTGACGAGGTTCCCGCCACCTTAATGGAATCATCAAAATGGTCAGTAGTATGTTCCAGGAAATGGAAGGACAAGGAAAATATTTTGAAAACTGAAGCTAGAGCACTCGTGTGGTCTCTTCGACATCAACTTCGGAATTCTGCATGTCATGGTAAGAAGCTTGTAGCTTTTGTTGACAATCTTCCTCTCGCTCTTGCTTGCTGTAAGGGTAGAGCCACGTCACAATTGCTCACACCTTGTTTGCGACAGATCTGTGCGTTACTATTATGCAGTGGTAGTCGGATGTTTGTCAGGTGGGTGCCTTCCGAACTGAATCCTGCTGATGCTCCCTCACGGGGGTTCGGCCGCTGGCTCAGTCCCAAAGACACTGTATCCCCTTCCATATGCCCTACGACCTGCTGCCAGTTGCCGCGTCATGGCGCCGAAGCCTCGCAAGAAACCTGGCCGTCCTCCGGTTTTGAAACGACCGAGCAGCACCTCTGCCCGGGTCCGCGCGATCGCCGCAGGGAGAGCTCCTCACGGTGTGCAAGAGACCCTCCGGCGGAACGCCGCCGGCCTCTCCGCGACTCCGCCCGACCTGACGGAGACCTTCACAGCATTGGAGACAGGTTCAATCGGCCCTGTCCCATTGGCTCGGTATCAAGTTCTCATGTGCCTCTTCGTGGCATGGTGCATCGCAGAGGCCATGGATTGGACATCATCGGTGCAGATCGACGCGGTGGCCGTGGAGTACCTCAACTACCTGTTCAACGACGGCGAGCTTCTTCACCGGGGCACCTCGTTCCTGGCGGCCTTGAAGTTCTTCTTCCCGCAGTTCGGCCGCGACGGGCTGCTGCGCCTGCCTCGGTGCTCCAGGGCGCTGCGCGGGTGGAGCAAGAAAAGGCCACCGCTCCAAAGGGTGCCGTTGCCCCGGCTGGTGGTGATGGCTATCATCGGCTTGCTCCTCTTCGACTCGAACGTTGCGGAGGCGTTGGGCGTCTTCTTATCGTTCCATTGCTACCTGCGACCGGGCGAGTTCGAGAACCTCAAGGTGCACAACCTGGTCTTCGGCCAGGCCGTAGCAAACGGGCCGACGCAGTGGGGTCTCCTCATGCACATGCAGGAAGACCTGAAGCCATCGAAAATCGGCTTGTTCGACGAGGCCGTAATCATCGATGCCGGTCACTGGATCAACCTCTTGTTGGAAATCGTGGCGCGGAGCCCCTCGCAGCAGCAGCTTCTCAACATGCAGCCAGGCCAGCTCAAGACGGCCTTCCTGGCCGCCTGCCAGAGGCTGCACCTGGCCCACTTGCTTCCGTGCCTCTATCAGCTGCGGCACGCAGGCGCTTCAGACGACATGCTGCAGGCGAGACGAGTGACAGCAGACATCAAAGCACGGGGTCGCTGGCAAAGCGACAACAGCCTCAAACGCTACTCGAAGCCAACCCAAGTGCTGCGAGAGCTTCAGCGCGTGAGCCTCGCCGTCAGAGCACTGGGGTCATTTGTAGACACCCATTTAGCAACAGTTTTTCACACTCCGAAGTCCATTCCATCAGTCCTTGTAGGCAGAGCCACAAGCCATCCAGCACCCAAAAACTGAGATGCGCTTATAACAATAGGAAATTCATATGTTCCAAGGTTTTGCCTAACCGTACTGTTTCCCAGGAGATTTTGGCATTGCGACGGGCTTTTAAGGAAGAACTTAGGAAATCTAGGAAGCGCACCTTAGTACTTGAACTCTTCAGCGGAGAAGGAGGCCTATCCGACAAAATCAGAAAACATGGTTATGCTGTTTTGTCGTTCGATTTTAATTGTGGTTCCCATTTTGACCTTTGTAAATCTCACATATTGTCGCTTGTCATTGGTTGGATTTGTTCTGGTTGTGTGTTGTTCGTGTGGTTAGGCACACCATGTTCTAGCTGGAGCCTCGCCAGGCGAGGTCCGGCAGGTTCCTCATGGGGTCCCATTCGAGACAAAGAGCACATCCTCGGACTGCCCAATTTAAGTGATAGTGACCAATGTAAGATTGATAATGGGAATAAAACCGCTAATGCCTCTAAGATTATCATCCGCTGTTGTGTTAACAATGGTATTCCATGCGCCCTTGAAAACCCAGCAAATAGCAGATTGTTCCATAGCCCTTACATCATGCCTTTATCCCTGTTGACATGCTGTGATTCCACTACCATCGATTTTTGTCAATATGGTACTAGGTGGCGAAAGCGAACACGTATAATGTCTTGGAACTTCCCGGAAGCCAAAAACATAAACAAACGCTGTTCTAGTAAATTAGGGATATGCTCGCGCACAGGTAAGCCACATATGATTCTAAGTGGCTCTGATCCAGTTAGTCATCTACTCTGGACAGTCATTGCTCAACCATATCCATGTAAACTTTGTTCTGAGTTTGCTAAAGCAATTGATTGCAGAATCACATGTAGGCTCCATGATAGACTCCGTCGTCTGATTATGCAATAGGCGGTATAAATACCAGAGGCCATTATGAGGCAGATAATGGTATAAGCTTGTGGTGCGGTGCAGCGTTCAGTCCGTCAGTTTTTGTCCGCTGGCTTGTTGTCAGCAGTGAAGCTCACTGTACTGCCTGGCACTGCAATCACACAGACAAAACATTGTTTTGTCTGCATCTGGTGTGGTATAATAAGCGCATTTGATAGTGTTCACACAGTTATGAGCCCCATTATATAACTTCCGCTGTAACTCGTTACACACACCTGCTCAAGTTCCCTCCGCGTACCCACCCATGAGCCGGTATAAGCTTGTGGTGCGGTGCAGCGTTCAGTCCGTCAGTTTTTGTCCGCTGGC
>CALGTP010000510.1 GCA_937902105.1 uncultured Actinomycetes bacterium | reverse complement strand
TGCGCGGTGGTGCCGATGGCGACGAGGGCGAGAGCGAGGACTAGGCGTGTCATGTTGGCGATACTCCGTTGTCGGCCTTGTCCGTCGCCGCAGCGACGACGGTGGCGGGGGCGGTGTTGGTATCGACCCTCACGGTGACACCGGGCATTGCGCCGACAGACAGGGCGATGTTCTTGGGCGAGCGCGTGATAATACCCCAGACCACGGTGCCGACGATAGCGATGATCGGTGCCGCCTGCGCGACGAGGTTGGTAAGCTGCCCCGCCTGTTCGTTGGAAAGCCGCCCGCTGGAAACCAGCCACGTCAGGCCGATGCAGGCGGCGGTGCGGAGAAGGGACTTCCACTGGTCCTGACTAAGCCCGAGGAACATGATTACCTCCTAAAGACATACGAGTAAGCACGCCCACTACTCCGTCAACGTCGCCGCACGCCGGGTGCGTCCGCTGCCACTCCATGACGGCGCGCTTGGTGTCGGGACCAAAGTCGCCGTCCGCCGTAATGCCAAGGGCTTTCTGGAGCGCCACAACGTCAGGGCCGGGGCTGACACCAATCATCATAAGCCGTGGCGGGGGCGGCGACGCCACGACGCCGTCCTCCTCCGACAGACGGGACTTGAACACGTTGACCGCGTCCAGAACGTCGCTCAAGCGTTGAGCGTAGTTGGGATCGGTGGCGTAGCCGTCCGCCGCCAGCCGCCGGAAGTACTCCTGATCCGACATGCTGTCGTCGGGGTCGAACACGTTCCTGTAGCGGCTGTTGGCCTTGAGGAACTGGAAGTGGTCCTCGATGCCGTCGGCCAAAGTCGGATAATCGCGGAACGGTGCCACGATGTGGACGACCGCGCCGTTCTCGACTTCCCATGTGGGCCGCATTACGACCGCGCCCTTCCAGCCGGAAGACGCCTTGATGCCGAACACGTTGTTGCCAATGGCGGCTCGTCCCCAGCCCGTCTCCTGCGCCGCCTGCGCCACGATGGCCTCGGGGCTGCATCCAATCTTGGCGGCGGATGCCTCGGAGGCGTCGAGCATGCGCGCCACCCACTCCAGCTTTCGCTGCATGCCGGGGTCGGTGTAGGGCTTGGCGACGACGTACATGACGCCTCACAGTTTCAGAAAGTTCTTGGCCAGCGCGCCCGTGATCAAGGTCAGCGTAGAGAAAATACCAATCGCCGCGACCCACGCGACGTTTTTCAATGCGCGCAACTCATGCCAGACCTGCCGGTTCTGGAGAAAGCACTCCTGAAGATGCGCCGCGAGAGTCTTGTCGATCTCGTGCATCTTTTTAGTGAGTTCACTTTGATCCATAAAACACCTTCCCGCTACCTTGGCGCGTCAGTTGTCAGGGGAGGGAAGGCTTTCGGCTGCGTACTTACGCAGCTTCTGCAAGCGGTTCCGTCGAAAGCTGCGCGTCACCCTGCTTCTTGATGTCTTCGATCAGGTCTTTGACCTCCGCAAAGGGGCGAGCCCCAAGCGCGGCGAGGATGTAGTTGACCTGAGCGATAGTAAGTTCGAGCTTGATGTTGACGTTTTCCATAATTTACCTCCGGTTTTATTTTACGCTGCGACAGGCGCGGCGGCAACGCTTTCGGCTGCGGGCCACGGCAGGGGCGGGGATGTCACCGCCAACTGACTGTCCACCTGCGACTGGTAGGATGCGGTCTGGTCCGCCGTCCACGCGCCGAGAACCCAGCCGGATACCTGTTCCTGCGTCAGGTCGGCGTAGGGCGTGAAGGGGCTACCTTCCGTGTAGGTCAGCGCAGTCGTTCCACCAAACGATCCCGTGTTGGTGCCGTCCGTGCCGAGGTAGGCCCAACCAACATTGATGACTACGTCAGTCTCGCCGCTCGCTTGGGGAGCGCAGACCATTTCAGTAACTTTGAGCGTGTAGATGATTGCCATTGTCTTTCCATTCCTCTAGGTGGTTTTTGGGTAGTCCGCCTTGACTTTGTCGATTGCGGCCTTCATGGCGGCCTGCTCCGCGCCGCCCTTCCAGAGGGCATCCAACTGATCGCCCATGGGCGGGTATGCCATGCGGCGAAGCTCGCGGTAGGCGACCTTCGCCTCGGCTGCTTCCAGCACGGCGATCTCTGCCTCGGCGGCGGCCATGTCGATGGCGACGGGCTTCTCGCTGGCGTCGTATGCCTCGATGGGATCGTTGTAGACGACCTTGGCGACGGTCGGATGCGTGTTGCGGATAGCCTGATCGGTGTGCTTGTTCATGTGATGATCCTTACGGTACGACTTCGGTGATGGTGATGGAGGATGCGTTTACGCCGCCGAAGCGACGCGTTGGACCGGGCGAGGTGCCGTTAAACGAAGTCGTCCCTCCGGTGCCCATACCCGCTCTCACCTTGAACGTGGTCGAGGACGTGGTGCCGCTGGTCATGTAGTGCGTAAAACATATTGGCCCTGCGGCGTTGGCGTCCGTAAAGAAAAGCTCCGTTGCCGCGAGAGCATTTGCCGTGCTGTCTTGGAACAGCGCGACGTTCACCCATGCCGATGCGTTCGGTGAGCCAAACAGAACCACATCTATTCTCAGTTTGCTGGTGGCGCTGCGCGGCGTGATCGCCAACGTCATAAACTCGGTCCCCTCGGTATTCTGAGGGATCGTGTCGTCGGTCGGCATCGTGGTCGTACCCGATGCCAACGCTCCGGTCTGGTAGTTCACAACCTGCAACACCGTCCCACTCGACACCGTCGAGCGCAGCGTCCCCGTCTCCGCAGGCAGCGTGAGGGTGTTGGTTCCGGCGACGGCCGTAGCGACAAGACCGATGGTACCGCTGGTCGCGCCCGCGAACTTCGGCGTCCCCGTAAACGTCGGGCTCGCGCTCAGCACCATGGAGCCGGTGCCGGTGACGCTTGCCGCTAGCGTGACGCCGCCGTAGATTAGCGACTGTGCGATGCTTACGTTTGCCGCCGAGTTGATGACTAAGGCTGAGCCGCTTACTCCGTCGATAGAGAACGTGGTAGCCGATGAATTGATGAGAAGTGGAGTTGCTGCCGTGATCGGGTTGTTGTAGCTGTCAATCCGGTTTCCGCTGACGTAACGAATATAGATCATGTTCGCGGAGCTATTTCCGATGACCTGCAAGTCGGATTTTACGACCATGTTGGCGTTTGCGGTTACCGCACCACTGTAGGTCGCGGTCGCAGCCGTCAGTGTCCCCGTAAACGTCGGGCTTGCACTCAGCACCATGGAGCCGGTGCCGGTGACGGAGTTGGAGAGGGTGACGCCGCCGTAGGTGAGAGCATTCCCCATTGTTGTAGCGCCGTTAAAAGACGAAGTGCCAGCGACGCTCATGTTCCCGGCGTCGGTAAGCACCCAGAGGCTGGCGCTATAAGCGCTATTGATGAATTGCAACACGCCATTGCTGACGCGAAGATATTTAGTCGGCGTCGTAGCACCATCGCCCGTCATTGCGATGTTGATGCCGAGCGCTCCCGTATTCGTGAGAGCTACAGTAGAGGTGCTGGCGGTTGCGCCGTGGTTAACAGTTAAAGTCTGCGACCCCATATTCCCGGTGAAGGAAGCGGCGGCTCCTGAAAGAGTCCCCGTCAGCGTCGGGCTCGCGCTCAGCACCACCGATCCCGTGCCGGTCGTAGCAAGGTTACCCAGCGACCCAGCATTGTTGTACAGGATGTAGCCGGAAGTTCCGCTAATTACGGTTGTCGTGCCAATGGTGACAGACGCGGCGGCGGCGACAGGTGACGCCCAACTGGTGTTGGTGCCGTCCGTCGTCAAGAACTTGGAGCTTTGGCTGATCTGTGAAGGCGCGAGTGCATTGAATGCGGTGTTGGCCGTCGTCTGTCCCGTGCCGCCGTTGGCAATCGGAAGCGTGCCGGTGACGCCCGTGGTGAGGGGCAAGCCGGTGGCGTTGGTCAACACTGCTGCCGATGGCGTGCCAAGGTTGGGCGTCACCAGTACTGGACTGTTCGACAGGACGACCGCGACCGTGCCGGTCGACACAGCGACGCCAGTGCCGCCATTAGTTACGGCGAGCGTACCGGCGAGCGTAATGGCTCCAGAGGTGGCCGTGCTAGGCGTAAAGCCCGTCGTGCCCGCGCTGAACGTCGTGACCGCACTAGTCGAAAGCGTAGCCCAAGTCGGGACGCCGCCCGCGACGGTCAGCACTTGACCTGTCGAGCCGATAGTCAGCTTGGACACCGTATTAAGCGCACTGGCGTAGAGCGTGTCGCCGGTTGCATAGGTAGACTGCGCCGTGCCGCCGTTCGCTGCGGGCAACGTACCCGTCACGCCCGTCGTCAAGGGTAAGCCGGTCGCGTTGGTCAGGACGCTCCCGGCGGCGACAGTGCCCAATACGGGCGTCACCAGCGTAGGAGATGTCGCAAAGACAAGCGCACCCGTGCCAGTTTCGTCGGTGACGGCGGCGGCGAGGTTGGCGCTGGACGGCGTTGCCAAAAAGGTCGCAACGCCTGTTCCCAGACCACTGATACCAGTCGAGACTGGCAGGCCAGTGGCGCTTGTCAAAATTGCGGCGCTTGGCGTACCAAGATTTGGTGTACTGAAAGCGGGCGATGTGGTCATCGCCACCGACCCGCTGCCGCTGATCGTGTATTCGCCCAGCACGCCGCCGTTGTCGTAGAGGACTCGGGTTGTTGTGCCGCCGGTAATTGCGGTCGTACCGACAACGACGGACCCCGATACGGTGCTGGGCGTCGCCCACGCCCCGTCGCCCCGCCAAAACGTCGCCGCGCTGGCGCTTGTGCCGCTGTTCAAGTTCGTGACCGGCAGATTACCCGTGACACCCGTCGTCAAGGGTAAGCCGGTCGCGTTCGTAAGAGTGCCGCTGCTGGGCGTGCCCAGCACGCCGCCATTGACGACAAAAGAACCGGCAGAACCGACGTTGACACCGAGTGCCGTCGCAACGCCCGTGCCTAGGTTTGCAGTCGACAGCAAAGTACCGGATATTGGGAAGGTGACATTGGTCGCCGCTGTAAAGGTGAGCGCCGAAGTGTACGCGCCAACAGTCTGCAACGTGCTGTTGTCTGCCAAAGTAAGAGTGGCCGTCGTGGCGGGGGCCGTCACGACAACCTTGTTGATACTAGCGGCTGTCAGCGCGGCCAGCGTCGTGGCACCCGCCACGGCCAACGTCGTGCCAACGGTAAGACTGCCTGATATTGCAAAGTTTCCCGAAGCCGTCGGGCTGACAAGAATTGGGTTGGTAAGCGTCGGAGAGTCAGAGAACACCAACGAGCCTGTGCCCGAAGTCGGGTAGGGCGCTCCAAACGCATTGGCAAGCCGGATGGGGGTCCCCCCTCGCCGGACGAGGGTCACGTATTCGGTCACCGCGTGCCTCCAAACTTCTTGTTGAACAGGCCCATCAGGTCGGCACCCGTCTCATACTGGTTCATGTACGGGTTCGCCCTGAATATCTCAGGTCCGAAGATCGACTTCAACGGGGCCGACTGGTTGGCGATCAGCTTGGGGCCGCCGCCGTAGCCGAAGTGGTGGAGCGCGTAGAGGTTCTCCGCCGTCACGGGGATGCCGAGTTCCTTCAGGATGCCGACGCTCTTCTTCGTGTAGTACTCGGTCGCCTGCCGGTTCATGCCGGGGTTGAGGATGCCGTCGGGCGCAAGGCCGAGGTGCGGCGCTTCCCTGACGATCTGGGCGTAGGTGTCGGGCAGAAGACCACCGAGGCCGGAGGCGTAGGTGCCGCCCGATGTGTTGACCGCATTCGGGTTGTTGCTCGACTCGACGCCGTAGAGCGAGCGGAAGTAGCCCTCCGGCACGCCCGCGACGCTGGCGTTGGGGTCGTAGTCGCCCGTATCAGGCCCAGACATCGGGGACATCGCGGGGCCGCGCACCGGAGCGCCGGAGCCTGCCATGCTCTGGTAGTAGCCGTTGCGGGCGACGCCAGACGTGTCGAGCGCGCCGGGACGCATCGCCTCGACGCGCTTCAGGATGTCTGCCAGTTGATTGCTTTTGCCCTGCTCCGGCTTCATCGCCTTCACAAGTCCCGCCATCGCCGCGTCGTTGGAGTACGACTCGATGGACGGAAGCTCAGGCGTCTTCGGCATCTTCGCTTCGAGGAAGGGGAGCGCCTTCGGACGCTGCGGCAGGCGTGCCTTCCCCGGCTCAGGGAAGGCGTCGGGCAGCGCGTAGGCGTCGAGGAGGGAGGCCATCAAAGCCCTCCCGTCGCCATCAGGTAGGGAGTCAGAGTCTTCCGCATGCGCTCTTGGCTGGCGTTGCTGAGAACGGCATTGTTCATCGCCTCCCGGTACAACTTCGGATCGAAGAGTATCTCGCGAATGGCGGCCTGCTCCGCAGACTTTCGCATGCCTCTGGTCAGAGAAAGACCCTCAATGGCCGCCGCGCCAATCACGCCTGCGAGGGCGTTGCCCGTGGCAGTGCCGCCGCCTGCCACAAGCAGCGGCAACAGGATGTGCCTGCCTGTCCCCGCAGCAATTTGCGCGAGCTTCCCACTTTGGCGCTCCGCCGTGGTTGGTCCGGCGTTTGCTGCTGCGCGGTCACGCGCCGTGTTGATGGCGTTTGCCGTCTCCATCTGCTTCAGGCGCGTCACGACTTCGGGGGGGAGAAGGCGGCGGGCGACGTCACCCTCTTGGTCGAGCGCCTTCGACAGCGCGCTCTTCCAGCGACCGTTCACCATAGAGCCTTTTTCGTCCAGAACGCGCTTGGAGAGGTTGTCCCAGTACGCGCGAGCCATTCCGTCGCGTGCCTCGTCGGAGCCGAGCATGCCGCGGGCGTCGGCGGCGAGCTTCGCGCGCTCGCCCTTCTTCGCCGCCAGAATGCCGCTGATGACCGCGTCGGGTTCCCCATTCAGATAGAAGCGGGCGGCGCTGTGCCTGATCTGCTCCTCGGTGTTCTTGATGCCCTGCGCGGCCAGCGCGCGAAGCTGCGGGCTTTGCGTCGCCGCGTAGGCGGCGTGCTTGTCTGCGATGCGCTGGGCGGTGGCGATCTTGCTGAACTCTTCCTTGAGGTCGGGGAAGTGGTCGAGCATGGGGCCGTGCTTGTCGACCCACTCGCGGAGCTTCGTGCCGTTGACACGGCCATTGATGTCTGTCGCGTAGGTGGCCATGTCGGTGTGCGCGAAGTCGCGCGTAGCCCGCGCAAGATCGGGATTGGAGCGCACCTGATCGGCCAACTGCTTCATGTTCTGAGCGCCCTGTTCGCCGCCAGCCATCAGCGTGCCCGCGCCCGTGAAGTCCTTGTCCTTCCGCAGGATGTCCGCGACCGTACCTTCGCGGTAGGGCTTGGCGACATTATCCCGCCAGAAGTCGCGGGCCGTGGCGTACCGCCCTGCCAGCAGCCCCGTCGGCTCGTTGGCGACCGCCCGGTCCACGCCGGAGATCAGCCTGCCGTAGTACTCGCGTTCTGTCGGGTCCTTCGTCATGCGCTGCTCAGCAGCCAGACGCGAACGAAGACCCTTCACGCGCTCGAACGGGACATTGGCGAGGAACTGCGGATTTGGCTCTACGGAAGCCGAGTTGTGCAGGAAGTCGTCGATCTTGTCCCCGAGCACCTCTCCCTCTGCGCCCGTCGGCTTCCGCATGGCTTTCGGCAATGCCCACTGCCTGCCTGTCGCCACTGCATCGGCACGGACTTCATCCAGTGCGTCACGCAAGCCGTACATCGGCACACGCGCCGTCTTGTCAGGATCGACCGCGTCAAACAGTTTTCCGCCCGCCGTCTCTGAGGCCGTCTCGGCCTTTTCAAGTTGGCCGTGGAACTGTTGCGCCGATGCAGATCGCGCCGAAGTACGCTCGCCGTGAGCGATGGGCGGAAGGCTCGATGCGGCGGTCTCTGCCGAACTCTGGGCCTGCGCTTCGAGACGCGCCGCGCGGGCCTCCTGCTCCGCCGCACGCTTCGCGGCGTCTTCCCGTATGAGGCGGAGACGCTCCTGCGCCTCCGTGGTCATGGCTAGAGGAATGCCCTCTGGCGCAGCCTCGCGGGTTGCGTCCCTGACGACGTTGTCGCCGCGCTGGCGGAGTTCCGCAGGCGTCACCTTCGCGCCCGGATAGCCGGGGTCGGGAATGGATTTCTGGCTGTCAGCCGCGGTCCTCTCCTTCTGGAGAAGCGTGCTGTTTCCGGTGATGCCGCCGGGAGTCGGGGTCCAGCCGTTTATGTCGGGGATGCCTGAGTTGGCATCGTCGAACTGGCGCAGCAACCTCTCTGGCGTGCTGTCGAGTTCCTTGGCGAGGTTCTTGCCCGCCAGCGTGGAATTGCGGGGCGACACAAAATTTCGGAAAAACCCTTGCGGCGTGAAGTACGGAGCGAGCGCGCCCAGTGCGGTAAACTGGCCCTCCGTGGCGGGGCTTGCGCCCGCGCTGTGCGCCGCCTCTTGGGCAGTGCCGCCGACAATGGCGGAAGCGACATCCTTGCCGCCGTACTGCATTGCCGACTGCGGGGCGGGGGCACTGACGAAGCCGCTCTTGGGGACGCTCGTGATGGGGGCGGAAGCGCCGAACAGAGGCTTCACTGTCCCGTACAGTCGGCTCAACGCGCCACCGCCGACGATCTGCGTCATCAGATCAGTGGTGTTGTGCATGGCGCGGAGTACGGCATCGTTGGGACGCCAGCTTGCGTCCTCTGGTGCAAGGCCTACCGCCTGCGCGCCGCGCAGGACAGGACCATTGTCCCCGGTGTTGGACAGCCACGAGTCCCGCACATCGGCAAGAGCCTTGCCTGTCGGCGGGTGAACGTACTCCGCTGCCTTCTGGAACGGGTACGCCGCTCCAGCGGCGACGAAATTAGGTATTGCCGCAAGACTGTTCACGCCGTGTACGAGCGGGCTGGAGAACTGCTGGAGGTAAGACGGCTCCTCCTTCGGAGTCGGAGTGGCGAAACGCGGATCGCCGCTGCGCTCCAACGCGGCGCGTCCTGCGCCGGGACTTGTGTCTGCGGGTGGCGGCGCAGTGGGCGGCGTCTGGGTGGCCGAAGGCGGCGGAGCAGGCGCGGCAGAGCGGGCCGCAAGCATCTGCATAATAAACGCATGCTCTTCCGGCGTCGGCGTGCTCCCGGCAATCTCTACCGGGAGGTCCAGTCCCTCTACTTTAAGCTGGCCCATACGCTACGGACCCCTCTTCTGGCGGTACACAGGGCCATTCGGACCATCAACGATTTCCCAGCCCGAGGGAAGCGGAGGCGTAGCACTGCCGCCGCCGGGGGCCGGAGTCGGAGCGGGGGCACCAGCCCCTGCACCAGCACTACCCGTCTTCTGACGCGCGGTCTCAAGGCCTCTCTTGACGATCCGGTCGATGAGATCAAGCTGCTCCTTGAATTGCTTCTCGCTCTGGGCAAGAGGCAGCGCAGCAAGTGCATCAGTGGCCTTAGAACCCTCCATCTCGGTGATGGCACCAGCGCCACGCAGGGCATCAAACATCCGAATAAACGCCTGCCCTTTAAGCTGCTGCATTATTGCCTTGAAGTCTTCACCGGGGCCACCCGGCTTGTTTGGTAGATAAGCCCCCCAACCCAGCGACGCGGAAAGCCCCGGATGGTTTCTGACTTTTTCTACGGTTGTCATCAACTCTTCCGCCGTGGCGATGACTCCCGGCAGCGCCGCCGTGGCCTTCGCCTGCTCCGTCCCGGTCTCTCTACCGGAAGCAATCCCCTTCTCGCGGTTCGCCTTCCACACGTCGGGACTGGGGAAGTCCTCCTTCTTGCCACCATGTTCGAGGTGGTACTGCAACGCGGCGTTGTATGCTTGTGTGTCGGCAGAACCACCACTGCCGACATGCGTCAGTTTCTTGACCGCGTCCCGATAGACTTCCTCGGAAATGAGTTTTAGGTCGCGGTCCCGTCTGAGCTTGGCCAACGGACTCATGCCCTGAGTCGGGCTGGTCTTCATCTGCGCGACTTCGATGGCCTGTTGTGCCTTCTCCTCCTGAAGTTGCTGTGCCTTCAGCAGAGCAGCGCGATCCTTCAGCGGCTCCTGCTCGAAGCTCGACCGCTTCAGAGTGAGATCAGCCATGCCGCGGTTGAACTCGTCGTCGCCCATGCGCTGCTTCTGAATGCCGCCCGCGAGACCGGACAGCGCGTTGCCGAACTCCTCGCCGAAGTTGCCGCTGCGTGTCGGCTTGAAGAAGCCCGCCGCCATCTGGAGCAGCGGCAGGTTCATCTGCCCCGGACCCGCGCCCGTATGGCCCGCGCGCAGGGCAGCCGCCGTCTCGTCGAGAATGCGCTTGGCGTTCTCGACCTCGGCCTGCCGCTTGCTCATCACGTCTTCGTAGTCGAGCGCGAACTTCGCGCCCCTCTTCTCGTGTCCTAGGCGATACCTCTCGGCAAGTTCAGGATTGTGGACGCCCTGATCGCCGCCCAGCGTGTAGGCGACGGCGGCGGGGAGGGCCGCTACGGGGGTTTCATCGGCCACGGGTCTGGCTCCCGGCAAAGTAGCCGCCACGCTTCATGGCGGGCATGGGGGGACGCGGCGGGCCACCCATCGGCGGACCTCCGGCAGGCGGTGCCATCGGCATGATCGGCGGCATCTTGGGCGGCGGACGACCAGAGAAGGCTCCGTGCGGTGCCTTCTCCTGCTCCGCCGCGCGGCGACGTGACAGCGCGCCCTGCTGAGACCGCTTCGTGTTCTGGCTCATCGCCTTCACGACCGGTGCGTGGCCGCCCGCGGCGAACTTCTTGGCCTTCTGCTTCGAGAAGTGGCCGCCGCGCTTCATGCCAGCGGCACCGCCAGCTACGTTGCCTAGCGCCTGTGTGTTCAAGGCAGCTAGATTGCTGCCGGAGGACATTCCGTCCCACGCATCTCCGCCTAAAGTATTACCTATTCCGTTGCCCATACTTCCAAAAAAATCCCCCACACCGGGGATGCTGGCGATAGTGCTGATACCGCCGAGGATCGAGCCGAACGGAGACGTCGAGCCGGTGTTGGCCGAGGTCCCGGTTGACGTGGACGAGGCAGTCTGCGTCGTCGGGATTTGGAGGCCCCCCTGCGCGTCGCGCATGAAGTTGACCATCTGGTATGGCCACTGGACGCCCGCCTGACGCTGCTGCTCCGTGTAGTCGCGCTGCTGCTGGTCGAGGGCCTGTTGTTGCGTGCCGACGTTGACCTGCGCGCCCGCATTGGCAAGGCCGAGGCCGCTCGCCGTCTGCGCGGCGTTCATGCCTGCCTGCGCCACGTTGAGGCCCTGCTGGGACCCCATGTTGGCGAGGCCGCCTGCCGTCGTAGCAAGGTTGCCGTACTGGTTCATCGTCTGATTGGCGAGGTTGCCCTGCGCCTGACCGACGTTGGCGAGACGGTTCTGGTCGGAGTTGAACTGCTGGTTCAGGTTGTTGTAGTTGTTCGACGTCGCGGTCATCGCGTTGCCGTAGGCAGTGTTGCCGAAGTCGCGAAGCGTGCGGCTCAGTTGGTTGTTGTAGTTCTTGCGGCCCAACTGCCCGCCCGACGTGACGAACTGATCCATCACGCCCGGAAGCGTCTTCTCCATCAGGTTCTGTGTGGCAAGCTGATTGCCGTAGCCGATGGCACCCGACAGGAACGGATTAGTGTATTGGCTCGCGGCCCCCGGCCACGTCTGGCTCGCCGCCTGCATCCACGGCTGCGCGGCCTGATAGCCTCCGGGCTGCATGGCCGCAGCGCCCAACGCAGGCGCACCGGCAGTCCACGCATTCGGCGTCTGGCTTGCAGTGTTGAGGCCTGCCATCGCCATGTTCTGCGCGGGCATGTAGTTCGCCGCGTTGCCCATGATGTTGCCCCAGCCAGTCTGCATGGCCGGGGTTGCGGGGGCGAAGCGGTCCTGTGCGGCGGGGCCGGGTTGGAACGGCTGCGCGCCAAGAGACTGCGCCGTCGACAGGATGTTGTCGACGTAGCTGTTGTACTGCGGCGTGTAGTTCGTCGAGCTATTCGAGTTGGTCGTCGTGGATTGGTTTCCGCCGCTGCTGCCTTGGAACAGTCCGCTTAAAAAACTCATCAGACTATCCTCAACATGGTGACGGGGCCTTCGGCCCAGCCACAACGCTCAAACACCCTCTTCCACCCTCGCCGACCTACAGCGACGACCGCCTTGCAGTCTTCGGACTTTGCGATGTCCCGCAGCTTGGCCTCAAACTGCACGAACCACTCCGACATGCGGCTGCCGCCAAGGATGACCGCGTTGAGGAGCCTGCCCCGGCCCGAGGTCACGACTCCGGTGATGAAGGCGGCGACCAGCGAGGTGCGGTCGCAGATCAGCCAGAGGACAGTGTTTCCCTTGTCTACGTCCGCGCGAAGACTTGCCACCGTGTCCCACGAGTCAGCACGCTCGATGGCGCGCTCGAACAGCGGCGCAACCTCCGGCCACACAACGGCGACGTGCTCCGGCTTCACGGGGTCGATGCCGAAGGTCGTGCTCACGACTTGCCTCGCGTCTTGCCCCGCATGTAGGCCTCTGGGCTTTTCGCGTCGGGCGAGAACTTGCCCTTCGCCAGCGCGTTGCCCTTCTGGCGGCGGATGCCGCTTCGCATCTGTTCGAGCTTGCGTGCCCCCGCCTCGTTCGAGCCGTTGCCCAGCATCGAGACCGACTCGGCGTCGACCACGAACTCGCCGGGGGACAGCTTCGCATCGACGTGGTCGCTGCGACCGTCGCCCTGTCCGTCGGGAGAGACGTAGCTGCCGCGGGCGTAGTCGTGCCGCATCGGCATGCCCATCATCAGGTCGGCAGGGTAGCCGCCGCGCATCATGCGGAGGTAGCCGCCGTTGGCG
>CALGTP010000509.1 GCA_937902105.1 uncultured Actinomycetes bacterium | reverse complement strand
GACTTGGGTTATCGCGATGCGAATGGTTTTTTCTTTTTTGCTGGTCGTAGTGCCGACTGGATGCGTGTTGATGGAGAGAATTTTGCCGGCGCTCCCATTGAACGTATCGTGATGCGTCATCCTGATGTGATCTTGGCTGCCGTTTATGGGGTCCCCGATCCAGAGATTGGTGATCGGGTGATGGCCACCTTGCAACTGGTGCCAGGATCGCAATGGGACGCAGTGGAGTTCGCTGCATTTCTTGGTGAGCAAACAGATCTCGGTCCGAAGTGGGTGCCAACTTTCGTACAAATTGTTGAACAACTTCCCCTAACGCAAACTAATAAGGTGATCAAACGCGAATTAGTTTCGCGTCGTTGGCAGGATGTTGAAAATAATGAGAATGCTCAGGTCTGGTGGCGGACAGGTAAGGAAATTCGCTTTGAGAGGTTCACGAAAAGTGACGCTGATGCATTACGCGCCAGGTTTGAAAGAAGTAATCGCGGCTCAAGCCTGATCTGAAATCGCCTAAGGGATTAAAGCGATCTTGCCAGCGATCTTGCGATCCTCAAGATCCTGGAGGGCTTGAGAGGCCTTGGCAAGGGGATACGTGTGAGGTTCAACAGGGTGAAGTTTGCCGGCAACGATCAAAGCGAGAACTTCCTGCAGCATTGCTTCGTTCAACTCGGGATTCCTGCCCGACCAAGAGCCCCAGTCAACTCCGATGACGCGGCGGTTTCGTAACAGCACCTGATTCGCTGGGAGTTTTGGAATACCAGCCACAAAGCCAATCACTAAATATTGACCGTCATCAGTGAGGGCACGCAAGCAGGTTTCGCCAAGTTCTCCTCCGACTGGGTCGTAAAGATAATCGACGCCTCCGCCAGAAAGTCGTTTGGCTTCTTCCTTCACATCGTTGGCGGGCAATGTTGAATCAATAGTTGCAAAGGCACCTCGTTCTCGAGCAAGGTCACGTTTTTCTTGCGTCGAGGCGGCAGCAATCACGCGCACTCCCAAAGCCTGAGCAACATCAACTGCGCCAAGACCGACGCCGCTGCCGGCGCCAAGGACCAAAAGGCATCTGTCGGCTTCAACCTGAGCACGTTCAACGAGAGCAAACCAGGCGGTGAGATAACTCTGCATAAAGGTGGCCGCTTGGCCATCACTAAGAATGTCGGGCAATCTCGTCAGGCGCCGCGCCGGAACCACGGCCTGCGAACTGAATCCGCCGAAGAGGTTGGCGAAGACTCGGTCACCAATGTTGAGACCTGCGACGTCGGGGGCAATCTCAATGATTCGGCCAACAGCCTCTGATCCAGGAACAAACGGCGTTTGTGGCTTGATTTGATACTTTCCTTGAACCATGAGTGCGTCAACAAAGTTTACCCCGCAGGCCGTGATAGCGATTCGTACGTAACCTGCAGGTAGTTCTGGATCCGGCAATTCTTGGAGTTGTAATTGGTTCAGTGGTGCGAATTGTTGACAGACAATCGATTTCATAGTGTGACCGTAACGGGCTTTCAGCCAGCGATGCAATCTGACAGAATGTGGTCAACGATTTTTTTGGGGGATGAACATGGGAACTATTTGCGTCACAGGTACGGCATCAGGCATTGGTGCGGCAACAAAAGCCAAGTTGGAATCCTTGGGTCACAAAGTTATTGGAGTTGATTTGCGCAATGCCGATGTTTGCGGTGATATCTCCAAAGTGGCGGAGCGACAACGAATTGTGGATGAGGTCATTGCTTTGTGTGGAGGTGTCCTCGACGGTTTGGTCCCTTGTGCCGGAGTGAGCAACCCAGCATCAAATGAACTGAAAGTGCGAGTGAATTTTTATGGCACCATGGGAATCGTCAATGGCTTGCGATCGGCACTTGAGAAGGGAGTCGACCCAGCAGTGGTGATGATCTCGTCAAACTCTACGACGATGACTCCGGGGCTCTCGATTGAAGATGCTCTGGGCTTTCTCAACGATGATGAAGAGACAACAGTGGCCAAGTATGGAGTCGGTGACACGTACATTCCATACCCCGCCGGCAAATTAGCGATCGCTTTCTGGGTACGGATGAAATCAAATGAGTGGATGCAATCGGGCATTCGCCTCAATGCGGTTGCCCCAGGAGTCATCGATACTGCAATGACGCGACCCTTACTAGATGTGCCTGTAATGGCGGAGCGTTTGAAAATGATTCCGATTCCGCGGGGCCGTTGGGGTCGGGCGGATGAGATTGCCTCGGCGATCGCGTTTTTGTTGTCCTCGGAGGCCTCATTTATCGTTGGCCAAGTTCTATTTGTGGACGGTGGTACTGATGCTTTATTGCAACCGACAGTTCATCCGCATCCCTTGCCGTAAGGTAGATGATCATGAGTCATTCGGTACCTTTTAAGCGGTCTCATCCTGTCGATTGGTTGATCGCCTGTGAGGATATTCGCCAGATCGCTAGTCGATATGCGATTTATTATGGGGCGCGAGACACACAAAAACTAGCCGCCTTATTTATTCCTGATATCAAGATCACTCGCCAGTTCTCGGGCACTCAAGCCCTGAAAGAAAACTTTGATTCGCAAATGCATTCCTTAGGTCGAGTGATCTTGCAGGTCAATAACCATCTCATTGACATCCAAGACGAGGACAATGCCACGGGAATTGTTTCCTGCCGTGGGGAAATTGAAGATTCGCAAGGTGCTTGGATTATTCACCAAATTCAATACCACGACACCTATCAACGAGTCAACAGTGATTGGCTATTTGCGCGCCGCCGGCATCTGTTGTGGTACGGCCATGAGATGCCCAATCCACCTGCAGGCTTAGATGAAGCCCAGTGGCCTGTGAATCAAACAGGAAAAGGCGAACTTCCTGAGTGTCTTGAATCTTGGCAGACCTGGACGGCACAAAACCCCGTGTTAGAGGCCGAGTAAAATGTGACTGCGACCGTTGTCGGCGAAACGTTGTTCAAGTGCCAACTTATCGGCCTCGGTCATCAGAGTCAAAGGTTGATTTCGTTCGGTGCGCCAGAAAACCGTATCGGTGGTTCGCCACTTGTCACTGCGTAATGGCGGCTTATGTACTTTGTTGTTGGCTGTCAGTGGCATGTTTTTCGTGATGCGCACGATGTGTGGTGACCACTTGGTGCCAAGGTCGCGTTGCTGTGACATGAAGGTGTCAAAGTCGACAGCTGAAAAATCTGCAGCGTTCCCCATTTCAATTGCCACCATCACCATGTCTCCTGTTAACGGATCGGGGACTGGATAGACCGCAGCCATCACTACATGGGGATAGCGCGCAATAATGTTTTCGACGGGGGATGCCGCAAAGTTCTCGCTGTCAACGCGTAGCCAATCTGCGCTACGACCTCCGAAGTAGAAGAAACCATCGGCGTCTCTGTACCCCAGGTCGCCTGTCCAATACCATCCGTTGCGGACACGCTCGCTGGAAGCTTCGTGGTTGTTGTAGTAGCCCTCAAATGATGAGCCGCCAGTCAAGCTCACAATCTCGCCGATGGACTGAGGATTAGTGATCCCACCAAACTCATCAAAGATGACGGGTGGGCATTCAATATTTGTTTGCGGATCAACGATTTTGATATTGCCAGCCATGTCGGGACGCTCTTTGCCGAGAGCATTGGGCGGCGTTTCAGGCGTGCGAATAATTGCGACAACACTTTCGCTCGAGCCGTAGCCCTCCACGAGTTGACATCTGAAGCGATCAAGGAAGCGTTGCCGGTCAAGAGCACTTGCCTCGGTGCCAAACCCCAAGCGCAATTGATTGATTGAGTCAAGTTCGGAGGCTGGCTGCCCGAGAACGTAGGCGATGGTGCGCCCGACGTAGGTGAAGTAGGTGCAGCCATGCTGGCGAACATCAAGCATGAAGTTGCTCGCAGAAAACTTTCGTCGTAAAACAACTTGCGCCCCGACTGCTAAAGCAGGGCCCCAGCAAGCCATTAGGGCATTGCCGTGGAACAACGGCATCGGGCAATAACAAATGTCTTGGGCAGTGACTCCATATATTTCGCCCGCACGAATACTCGCTGTGGCCATTCGCTCATTGGTGCAAACAACTGCCTTAGGGGCGCTCGTCGAACCTGAAGTGAAGAGAAGGAAAAGGATGCTTGTCGGATCAGGTTCGCTATCGGAGATGTGTGCGCCGCTGTGTTGATTGATCAACTGTGTGTGAGCCACCGAGTCAATATCAACGATGCACTGAGAAGGTACGCCAGTGTCAAGATTGTTGAATAGCGCAATCCCCACTTGATCACTGACGATCATTTGACAATCGGTATGGCGGATATCGCGTGCTAATTCCTCACCGCGACGCGTCGGATTAATGCCAACGATGCAGGCCCCAGCGAGTGCTGCACCACCAATCCAAAACAAGTAATCCGGGGTATTTTCCAACAAGATACCCATGTGGCGCGGCTTTTCGGGGTCAAGTAAGTCGTTGAGTATCGAGGCGCGAATAGCAGATTGCGTCACCACCTGATCCCAGGAATAGGTTCGTCCTTCAAAGTGGTAACCAGGATTGTGGTCACCGATACGCTGGCGAAGTAAGTGCGCGACCGTGGTCATGGAAGAATTCGTGGAGGTAGCGGATGGCGATAGAGAGCTGCCGCATTCTCGCAACAAAATTTGCGCAGTAACTCTGGTGAAAGATGTCCCCAGGCATCGCGCAAAACAGATTGGCTGTGAGGCCATGTGCTGTCGCCATGTGGATAATCAATCTCCACCATGATGTGATCGTCTCCAATGACCTCGTGTAGGTCGATGGTCGACGGATCATCAATGGTGCAAAACCAGAAGTTGCGTCGGAGAATTTCAGCAGGTCGTAAGTCCCAATTTGCGCCATAGCCACTGCGGTCCACAACATTCTCTAATCGATCAAGCAACATTGGCACCCAGCCAATCCCACCTTCGCTCATGGCAATCTTGAGATCGGGATATCGATTGCCGTAACCACTCCATAGCCATTCGGCGCAGGCGCTCAACGACATCTGTCCGAAGAGTGTGGCTCCGAGTTGCAGAGCGGGAGCGCCTTCGGGCATGGGGTACATTCCGGACGAACCGACATGCAAGGAAATGACGGTTTCGGTCTCGACGCAGGCCTCAATTATCGGATCCCACCATCCGCTGAACAGGCTTGGAAAGCCAATGTTATGAGGTCTCTCAGGCAAGGTCACAGAAACGAATCCGCGCTCGGCATTACGGCGGATTTCATCGGCACCGAGGCGTGCTGTTCCATCAGGTCCAGGTGCTAGCCAGGTAATGCCACAGGGAATAATCCTCTCGGGGTACTTCTGCCACCACTCTTCATAGAGCCAATCATTCCAAGCACGCATTGTTGCCAAACCAACTTCAGGATTGCTTGCAGCGCTAAATATTCGACCAGCGAAACCAGCGACTTGTGAGGGAAAGTTGAGCGATGCCCAACATCCGATGAGATCCATGTCTTTGATCCGTTCATCAATGTCCCAGCAACCACGCCGCATATCTTCAAAACGCGCTGGCTCAAGTGAACGCAGTTCAGGTTTGCGACCAGCCACCGCGTTCATTCCGACTTGACTAAAAATTTGGCCATCAAAGGACCACACTTGGTGACCACGCTCATTAACGATGAGACGCGGAGCTTGATCTTGCAAGGCTTTGGGGAGGCGACCATCAAACATATTGGGCGGTTCAACAAGATGATCATCAACAGAAATCAGCGTGTAGTAAACCGGTGAGTGTTCGGGCTCTGGCAACAAAATCTCTTGATTCGTAGGTCCGATGATGTATGTGCCGGGTGATGAAAAACTCACGATGATTGTCCATTCGAAACTGTCTGAGAAGACAAGAGTAGGGCTTGGTAAGCGATTTTGCCAAGATGCTCGGCAAGGTATTGCTGGGCGTGGATATATGAGCCGTTTTCGATGGCCTGGTCGGTGAGCAGGCGTAGCACAGATGCGCCAATGACCGCTGGGGCTACTCCAGATCGGGCGACCCATTGCAGGCTGACACCGGTGTCGAGGACACGTTCGGTGGTGACAAGTCCAGGGTTGATATTGATGGCGCGAATTCCAGTCGTGCCGTATTCAAGGGCCAACATTTCAGCCATCCGATGAAAGCCTGCTTTGGTTGCTCCGTACATCAATGACCACCCACCCTCGCCAGCAACTTGTTGGGGGATCAGTTGACCAGCATCGCTAGTGATATTCAAGATAGTGGCGCGCCAACCTGTGCCAGGGTAGACATCATTGTTGAGGGCATGTTGTAGAAAAGCATGTGTGAATAAAAGTGGGGCAGTGAAGTTCCCTGTTGTGCGACGAATAATGTCTCGTGGGTCTGAATCGGCGAAACGCAGATCATTCCCCGAACCTACATAAATTGCGTTGTTTACTAAAAGATCAATGCGACCGCTAGTAGCGGACAGACAGCGTTGAAATGATGGCTCGATATCGTCAAGATCGAGAACATCACTGACGACCGTGTGACATTGTGCTCCGAGTTGCTGGGCACTCTGAGCCGTTGATGTGAGACTTCCAGGAAGCCGATGTCCAGTTGCTGGATTAAGGCCTGCACCTTCAGTGATGGTCCGCCCGGTAATCACTAGGTCGTAGCCACCTTCAGCGAGGGCGAGAGCGATGGCCCGCCCGATTCCACGACTCGCTCCAGTGACGAGGGCGACGGGACGACGGTTCTTGTGATTTATCTCCACCATCACCCCCAATAGTTCTTAGAGATTGATTGATCCCGACTAGTTTCTGACACGGTATCAGAAACATTTGGTGAAGCACCACAGCCTTGCCGGACCGACGAAGGAGTTGAACAATGGGTGTACTCAACGGAAAAGTTGCGATCGTGACTGGAGCGGGTCAGGGCGTGGGGCGTTGCCACGCCGAACTTTTAGCGGCCGAAGGCGCAGCCGTGGTGGTCAATGACCTTGGAGAATCAGCTGATGAAGTCGCTGCCAGCATTGTGGCCGCGGGGGGTCGTTGCGTGGCACAGCGTGGGAGTGTCACCGATTGGTCGGCGGCGCAAGCTTTAGTGCAACGCGCCATTGATGAATTCGGTGATCTGGATATTTTGGTCAATAACGCTGGGTTCATTCGTGATGGCATGAGTTTCTCGATGGAAGAGCAACAATTTGACAGCGTTGTGGGAGTGCATCTCAAAGGACATTTTGCTCCCGCTCATTTCGCCGCCGTGCATTGGCGCAACGTTGCCAAAGAGATGGGGGAGGGAGCAGTTTTGCCGGCTCGCCGCATCATCATGACAACCAGCGAAAGCGGTTTGTTCGGTGGGCCTGCGCAGAGTAACTATGGCTCGGCCAAAGGCGGCATCTTGACGATGACTTTGGTTTTAGCGCGCGAACTCAGCCGTTATAACGTCACGGTGAATTGCATCGCTCCGCGGGCCCGTACGCCGATGACGCAAGTGAATCCGAAGTTCGCTCAACCCAGTGAAGGTTTTGATAAGTATGACCCAGCCAATATCAGTCCGATGGTGGCGTTCCTGGCGAGTGATGCGGCGGGCGACATCAATGCTCAAACATTTATCGTCTTAGGGGATCAAGTCCATCGGATGCGACCAACCGAAATCGCCAATTCGATCTCCGGTGGAGGTCAGAAGTGGACCGTTGAAGGTTTGATTGCGGCTAAGGACGAGATGTTTGGGGGAATGCCTTCTGGGATTCCGGTTTGGGGTGGCCCACCCATGTAATTCAGTGGGGGGCGCCGAATTGACGGTCGCCAGCATCGCCGAGTCCAGGAACAATAAAGGCGTTCTCGTTCAGTCGTTCGTCGAGGGCCGCAGTAAAGATACGCAAGTTAAGTCCTGTGGTTCGCAAGTACTCAATACCTTCGGGCGCGACCAAAACACAAATCACTGTGATCGGACCTGTGGCATGGCGTTGCATCAATAGTTCACAGGCGTGGGCCAAGGATCCGCCTGTGGCCAGCATTGGATCCAAGACAATGCAGGTACGGCCCGCCAAAGTTTCTGGCAATTTGTTGACGTAGGGCTTAGGTTCAAAAGTTATTTCATCGCGACTGATGCCCACGAAACCGACATCAGCATTGGGCATCAATTCTTGGGCGGCGTGGAGGAACCCTAATCCGGCGCGTAGAACTGGTACAACGACTGGTTGGCTGCTGAGGGCCTGACCCGATGTTTCCACAAGAGGTGTCTGGACTCGCACTGCGGTTGTCGGTAGATCACGTGTGGCTTCGGCGAGTAATAAGGTGCCGACGCGCTCAAGCTCTTGGCGAAATAAAGCATTGGGCGTCGAGACATCTCTGATTCGCGTCAGCGAATCGGCGATCAACGGGTGTTCAACAACTGTTACTTCGATGGTGCCTGAGGATTGAGCCATGACTCTATTGTCGCGCATCAGCGCGTCTGCGTCCCCATGGCAAGTTCAGCCTTCAAAAGGGCATAACGGGGCTTGACTAAGCCGTTGATAATCCGTAGGCGCTCTGGAAACGGGGCGAAGGCACTCTTCATCGCATTTAAGGTGAGCCACTCAAAGTCCTCGAGACCCCATCCAAATGCCTCCGACAATTGAGTGAATTCTCTGGTCATGCTCGTATCACTCATCAGGCGATTGTCGGTGTTCACCGTGACTCGAAAGCGCAAACGCCGCAGCATCCCAATGGGGTGATCGGCGATTGAGGCGCAGACTCCAGTGTTGACATTGCTCGTTGGGCATAATTCGAGTGGAATCCGACGATCTCGCACATAGGACGCTAGGCGACCAAGTTGCTCAGAGCCCACGGCCCCTGTGATGTCGTCCACAATGCGCACGCCATGACCTAGTCGTTCAGCGCCACATAGTTGCACAGCTTCCCAGATACTTGGTAAGCCGAAAGCTTCCCCGGCATGAATCGTAGAGTGAAAATTCTCACGCTGGACGTGATTGAAGGCTTCAAGATGGCGTGTCGGTGGGTGACCTGCTTCTGCGCCAGCAATATCAAAACCAACGACCCCACGGTCTCGCCAACGCACCGCAAGTTCTGCGATTTCTAAACTCCGTCGGGCTGTGCGCATCGCCGAACAAATGGCGTAGATCGAAAGTTCGGTGCCTGCGCTACCTCGAGCGAATCCGTCCATGATGGCCTGCATCACTTCATCAAGTGTGAGTCCCTTTTCAGTGCACAACTCGGGAGCCATACGCACTTCGGCATAGATGACCCCCTCGCTGGCGAGATCATGAGCACATTCAAAAGCCACTCGTTCAATGGCGTCTCTGTCTTGCATCACGCCAACGGTGTGGGCGAAGGTCTCAAGATAGAGGACTAAATCATTGCGCTTAGCACCGCGGTGAAACCATTTTGAGAGGTCATCAATATCGGTTGTGGGCAAATTTTTGTAGCCATATTCTGCGGCAAGTTCAATCACTGTTGCGGGTCGAAGTCCACCATCCAAGTGATCGTGGAGTAACGCCTTAGGTGCGCGTTGCAGAATATCTGGGCTCACGCTCACAGTGAGGCCGCCACTTTGTCTAATCGTCGCAGCGGTAACTGAGAGTTACGTTGCAGCCAATTCCATTGCGGGTACGTGCTTGATTCGCTAATGCAATGGAGCGAATAGGCATGACGACTCTTGTCGCTGCGATTCACACCGCTCCAGTGTGGCAATAAAGCATGAAGAATGACCAGGGTTCCAGTGCTGGCTTCAAGGGGTACAAGATCGGTTGGAGGCATCGGGAGAGGTGCAGTATCAAGAACATCGAATGTTGCCCCATCGTTAGCCTCATTACGCACGAACTTTTGGCGGAGTGTCGTTTTATGTCCGCCTGGTGCTGCCCACAAGCAACCATTTTCTAGAGTGGCATCCTCAATCGCAAACCAAAAGCCAACAACTGTGATCGGATCGGTATACAAAAAAGTAGCGTCTTGATGACAGCCAACTTCGCCGCCAATATGTTGTTGTTTACAGATGTACATGGATTGCAGCGCGAGGGGATCAGGCATACCAATGTCGCTCGCCACTGTGGCAAGTTTTTCTGTGTAACTGAATGCTTCAAAAACGGGATCAAGGTCATGCATGGCGTGTCCAATTTTGTTGACACTGACTTCTTTGGCTTGACGCAAGATTCCTTGCTCATCAAATGCCTCTTCTTCAAAGAAACAGTGGATGCCAGTCGCCGAGTCGATGAATTGCTGGTCGGCATGACGGGACTGTTCGTTGGTGGTGAACACGCTGCGGTCACTCTCGGCGTCAAAGGATGCCAGGATTTCTTCGGCTCGAGTCTTGAGTTCATGGCAGGCCTGCGGCGTAACGAAATCGGGAATCACTAAAAACCCATCGCGGTGGTAATCGGCAATCTGTTGTTCAGTTAACACTCTGCCCATAGGGGGATTCTAGAGGTATATCGCAAGAACGGTGAACCCTCGGGTGCGGTCAGGCCCTGAGACCTTTACCCTGTGGCTATGGATACAGAGCCAAACGTTGACAAGCCAGCCACCTCCATCGTCGATCAGCACGCCAAGTTAACTGTGCTCGGATCCACGGTACGTGAGTCCATTGAACATGTAGAAGTCTTTCCGGCACCTGCCAATGTGGATATCGTGCGTTTTACAACCGACGAACTTTCATCGATGTGCCCAGTCACCAAGCAACCCGATCTATCGCACGTGGTGATCGAATATCAGCCCCTCGAATGGTGTGTCGAATCTAAAAGCCTGAAGTTGTACCTCTGGAACTTCCGTGATCGGGCCGTTTTTGCTGAAGCCTTAGCAGCAGAAATCGCCGGTGAAATTATGCATTCGGCCAAGCCCCGCAAAGTCACGGTGACCTTGACGCAACGGCCGCGCGGAGGTATTGAAGTCCAGGCTGTAGCCAGCATCGGTCACTGACCAGCGTTAGTGGTTTTCGCCAGCGCGGTATGCCGCGCCGGCATGAGCTGGTGGTCGCAACTGTTGCTGGGCGCCGACAAGAACCAAGATGGTGACAATGTATGGAGTTGCCGCTACAAACTCTTGTGGCACTTCGTCAACCAATAAATAGGTGGTGGCGCTGAGAGCAGAACCGAAGAGCAACCCCATAGCCAAGATCTGTTTTTGACGTGTGAAGCTGATGATGGCAACGACGACTAGGACAATTGCCACTACCAATAGCAATGCTGGAACATTTTTTTCATCACGGAATTTCAAGGCTGTGGGGAAGCCAAAAAGAATTGCGCCGCGCAAGACTCCGAAAGGATTCCAGTTGCCAAAAATTGTTGTGGCTAAACCAATATATCCTTGACCACCAGTTTGACCTTGACGGTAGGTACTGGTGAAGACGCAGGACAGGTAGGCGCCTGCGAAGCCGGCTAGTCCACCGCTCACTGCCATTGCCTGATAGCGCAAGCGATTGATCGGCACACCCAAACTTTCGCCCGCTTGGGGTGATTCGCCACTAGAGCGCAGCCGCAAACCGAAGCGCGTGCGCCACAAAATGTAACCCGTGAGTGGAACCAGGGCGATGGCTAAGAGGGTGGGAACATAAACGTCGCTCAGAAGACCGCGAGCAAAACCAGCCAGATCGGGCAATAGCGGTAGATCATGCTTGCGTTCAATCCAACCTAAAATATCGGGGCTACGCCACGAGCCGACGCGTCCTCCAGTGAGAAATGGCATATCAAATTCGCCGTAGCCACCCTTGCCTGTCGGTGACTGACTTTCTCCTCCACCTTTTTGCCCTTTGAAGAAAATGATGGAGAGGTATTCAGTGGCCCCTGCTGCCAAAATATTGATAGCAATGCCAGAGACGACGTGGTTGACGTTGAAGCGCACGGTTGCGAGGGCATGTAACAAGCCGACGAGTGATCCAGCGATGATGGCCAGAGCGATCCCAGCCCATGAACCCCATTTCCATGCTCCATAGCCACCGAACCAAGTGCCGATGATCATCATGCCTTCGATGCCGATATTGACGATGCCAACGCGCTCGGCCCACAGGCCTGCTAATCCAGCCAACAGGATTGGTGTGGCAACACGCATTGTGGATGAGATTGTGCCTGAACTTGTGATGTCATTGGCGTTTGTGATGAGTCGCACGACAGACAACACCAGCATGAAGCCAAGCGACAAAAATATTGTGCGACGGGCCACGGAAAGAGTTTGCAAGAATTTCATTCCGCAACCACCCGAGTTGCCAAAGCCAAGGCGGCCTTGTGCTGAATGCGTTTGTCGTCCCAACGTTTCACTGCTTCATTGATAATCACCACGGCAAGAACAATGATTCCAGTCATGATGGTGGTGATTTCTTTAGGAATATCTTCCAGTTGCAGGCGGCCTGATGCCTCACCGAGATAGCCAAAGAGCAAGGCGGAAATAAAAATTCCGAGAGGATGATTGCGACCAAGTAGAGAGACGGCTATTCCGTTGAAACCCTGTTGCTCTGCCAGATTGTTTTGATAAGCGTGTACATCTCCAAGAAGTGCGCGCATGCCGACCAAGCCGGCAAGTGCGCCTGACATCAGCATGGAAATCATGACCATGCGCTTGGGATTGACACCCGTGACGCGGGCAGCACCTGGATTTGCTCCTGAAGCACGTAATTGAAATCCAAACTTGGTCTTCCATACCAGCACATAGAACAACACAAGTACCAAGATGGCTATGAAGAACATGCCATTGAGGCGCCGCTCAACAATGTCGGGAAACCAAGCAGAAGGTGGCAACTCTTTGGTCTTCACCAGCAACACCCCAGGAGCAGTATCGGCGGTGAAGAAACTCTTGAAAGCCCATGCCACCAAACTTAAGGCCACAAAGTTGAGCATGATCGTGGAAATGACTTCGTTGACACCGCGCTTGACCTTCAGCCAGCCTGCGAATGCGGCCCAAATGGCGCCCGTCGCCATCGCCACGACGAGGCAGAAAAGAATGTGTAACGGTGCAGGTAAGTCGATAGCGGCACCGGCAACGGCTGTTGCCAGCAGCGCCACGCGCATTTGACCTTCAACTCCGATATTGAAGAGATTCATTTTGAAACCGATCGCCACCGCGGCAGCCGAAATCATTAAGGGGGTGGCGCGATTCAGCGTGCCCTGCAAAACTTTTATATCCCCCGCAGCACCAAACAGAGTGCTGTAGGCCTGGATTGGATCCTTGCCGGTTATCAATAAGATCACTGCACAAATGCACAGAGCAACAAAGACAGCCAGCAATGAACTTGCCGATGTCACTAGCACGCGTTGTAATCGTTGATTCTTCATAGGGAAGTCACTATCTCTCCACCAGTCATATACGTACCGAGCATTTCTGGTGTGGCAGTTACCGGATCTAGTTCGGCAGTGATGTGACCATCAAACATGACGAGGATGCGGTCCGATAAGCCGATGAGTTCTTCAAGGTCGGCCGAAATCAGGAGAACTGCGAGACCACGATCGCGTGCATTGCGCAACTCATCCCAAATTGCAGACTGGGCGCCGACATCGACTCCGCGAGTGGGGTGGGCTGCCAATAGAATTTTGGGATTGCTGGCCATTTCGCGACCCACCACAAGTTTTTGTTGATTGCCGCCAGAGAGGGCAAAGGCAGGGACTTGTTCGCTTGGAGTCAAAACCCCGAAGCGCTCAATGATGACACGACTATCGGCTTCGATGCTGCGATTTTTCATGAATGGACCCACGGTGAGCGTTGCATTTTCTTCGCGTCCGAGAAAAGTATTTTCCCACAGTGGCGAATCAAGTAGGAGTCCTTCGCGATGTCTGTCAAAGGCGATGTACGACAACCCCATTTCCCTGCGAGTTCGTGTGTCGCTACCCGATAACTCGCTGCCGCCCACAGATATCGTGCCAGACAACTTCGGGCGCAATCCTAGAATCGCCTCACATAGTTCAAATTGTCCGTTGCCTTCAACTCCGGCTATGCCAACGATTTCCCCAGAGTGCACATTGATGTTGATGTCTTGTAGTGCCAGTTTTGCCCCAGGAATCTCACTAGCCACATTCAGTCCCGAAACTTGTAGGCGAATGTCTTCGCCGACCTTGGTCTCGCGTCCAGATGGATCGGGCAGGTCGCTGCCGACCATGAGTTGGGCAAGAGTGCGGCGATCAACTTGGGCTGGCGTTGTGTGGGCGACTGTTGTACCTTGGCGCATCACAGTGATCTCATCGCAATAGGTGAGAACTTCATCAAGTTTGTGGGAAATGAAGATCACCGTCGACCCATCAAGCACAAGGCGCTGCAAGGTCTCAAAAAGCTCTTCAACCTCTTGAGGTACGAGTACGGCTGTTGGTTCGTCAAGAATCAAAATTTTTGCGCCGCGATACAAAACTTTAAGAATCTCGACTCGTTGTCGTTGACCGACGCCGAGTTCAGAGACATTGGTACCAGGATCAAATGTCGCACCGAGCGATGTCATCAAGGCTTCGATGCGCTCACGAGCCGCACCGAAATTGATTCGACCGCGGTTATCGGTGGGTTCGGCGCCAAGAATGATGTTTTCAATGATCGTGAGATTGTCAGCGAGCATGAAATGTTGATGGACCATACCGATACCGGCAGCGATCGCCTCAGTTGGAGTCTTGAACTGCACCTGCTTTCCGTTGACGGTAATGGTGCCCTCATCGGGTTGATGCATGCCGTACAGCGTTTTCATCAGGGTCGATTTACCTGCCCCGTTTTCGCCAACAATGGCATGAATGGTTCCAGGCCGCACCATAAGTTCGATTGAATAGTTTGCGATGACCCCAGGGAAACTTTTGCTAATCCCATGCAGTTCAACTGCTGAGGGTCCACTATGTGATTCTGAATTCTCGCTCATATTTCCCCTTGAAGCACATACCTTTTATAGCAGAGGGCCCGGGTCAATGACCCGGGCCCTCGACTAACTAACAAATAATGACTGGATTAGGGCATTGCCGGAACGGTGATTTCACCGGCGACGATTTTGGCCTTAATTGCGTCAAGCTCAGCGACGATGTCATCGAGGTATCCACCTGAGGTGGAGTAGCCAACGCCGTCGTTGCTGAGGTCGAACATCTTGACACCAGTAAAGGGCGTACCATCTGAGGCTGCCTTGATGGTTTCGAAGACCGAAACGTTGACTCGCTTGATCATTGAAGTCAAGATGTGAGCCTGTGCTTCTGGAGTACCTGCAGTGAGGTACTGGTCGCTGTCCACGCCGATGGCCCACTTGTCAGCCTCAATAGCTGCTTCGATGGTGCCTGCACCCGAACCGCCAGCAGCGGTGTAGATGATGTCGGCGCCAGCGGCATACCAGCCGGCGGCGATTTCTTTGGCGCCAGCAACGTTGCCCCAAGCGGAGTTGTCACCGGCTGGTCCGAGGTACTTCACGTCCACAATGATGTCTGCATTGACGTACTTCGCTCCAGCGGTATATCCAGCTTCGAATTCCTGGATGAGGCTAATTTCTTGTCCACCGATGAATCCGATATGACCCGATTCGCTCTTCAAAGCGGCTGCTGCACCAACGAGGAATGAACCCTGGCCAGCGGCGAACAGTAGACAAGCCACGTTGGTCAAAGTGATGGGGTCTCCACAAGCTCCATTGATGAAGCCGTCAACGATACCGAATGCAACTTCAGGATTGGCGGTAGCAACCTCGGTCATCGGATCGGTGAACATGAAACCAACTCCAACGATGACTTTGGCGCCACCTGTCACGAGTAGTTCAAGGTTGGCCTTGCGGTCTTCGTCGACAGTTGCTTCAAGTTCTTTGATCTCAACACCGAGTTCACTAGCGGCTTGTTCGCCACCGGTCGCTGCCGAGTCATTGAAGGTACCGTCGCCACGGCCGCCGGTATCGAAGGCTACTCCTGCGATGCTGCCGTCTGATGCTTTATCGTCGCTACCACAAGCAGCCGCAAAAAGGCTGAGCGCAATGAGTGACGACGCAATTATTTTTGATTTCTTACGCATGTATTTTCCTCCCCGTAATCGCCAGGCCATTTGCCTGACGGATGGTGATTCAATGGTAGTACATGGGGGAAGAACCCTGGGAAAACCTTGGGGCGGCTTTTATTGTTGCTGACCGCGTTTTTGTATCGCCTGACGCCTCTCCTCAACCTTTTCGGTGGAGAATTGTTCACGGCGCCAGATTGCTCCGTCCCGAGCCTCCGTGCTCCAAGCATCGACGGCGGCATGGATTTCGCCATATGTGCGACGAATCTGGCGGACACCGAGCTGATCATTACCAGAAATATCTTTGGCTAATTGGCGGGTAAATGGCATTAAATCGGCGTGGGGAACCACATGATTGACCAAACCTCGTGTGAGGGCTTCATCGGCCAACATGAAATTGCCGGTGAAACTCATTTCGCGGGCCCTGCGTAATCCGATGGCCTGGGGCAATAAAACCGTCAGTCCCCAACCTGGCATGACCCCGACCCGAGCATGGGTGTCGCCGAACTTGGCATTTTCAGAAGCCACCAAGAAGTCACAGTTGAGGGCTAATTCGAATCCGCCAGTGATGGCGACGCCGTTGACCGCACCAATCAGGGGCTTGTCAAGCAACGGGAATGGGCCACGTACGCCATCTGAGTTGGGCCGACCATCGGCGCCTGAGCCGGACCCGAGATTGGCCCCCGTGGAGCCAAGTTCCTTGAGATCGAGTCCAGCGCAAAACGCAGGGTCACTGCCAGTCAAAATGATGACATCAACATCCTCGGATATGTTTGCCTGTCTTAACAGTTGTGGCAAAAGTTTCAAGACTTCGAGAGACAGAGCATTGCGTGCAGTGGGTCGATTCAAGGTAATTGTGGCGATGCGTTCATTGATCTCAAGTAAGACAACGCTGTCGGGATGAGTCATCAGGGTCATGGGCTTACCTTTCATTCTTCTTCGGTGATGTCAGCGGGCAGGAATGTGTATTTGACGTCGCCGAGCATCACCAACATCGCCGCGATCCATCCGCCAAGCGCACCGAAATGGTCGTCAAGTAAAGTACCGACTCCATCGGATAAAGATTCTTCGGCTAATTCATAGAGACCTTCATACGTTGCCTCAACTGCGTGCTCTGCGGGGCTTTCGTCATCGAGAAAGGTTGATTCGATAGTTAATCCAGCTCGCTCAAGTCTTCCGTTGCCGATAAGCGGACTGGTAATCGGCAACAGTGAGCGAACGGCCGAGAGTTCTGGTGTGTCCTGAATTCGTTGAATCCGCAACACGATTTCCATTTCAATAGCAGGTAGTTCTTCAATGGTCTCCTCGATATACCACTTGCGATAGGCGGTCTGGCTCCATGATGGCCAATCAAATGTGATGTGCGCAACGATGCGCGGTGGTTGACCTTCACCTGGGAGACCGTAACTGGTTTCCCAACTCACATCACCAAGTTGAATATCAACCTGAAAATGTTCTTCAAAGGCTTGACGCTCAAGAAATGCGCGCTCAAATGCTTCACGCAAAGCGCTAATGACATCGGTAAATACATGGTCAAGCATCAGAGACGACGCTACATCGTCAGTCGGCGAGGTCGCTTAGGCGGACCGGATGTACTGGAAAACTGATCCACCAAATCCCTCGGGTAAGAGAAGCCTGTTGCGTGGCCCAGCGATATCAGGATCTCCTGATTCGTAGCCGGCGTCGCCATTCCAAAGAAAAATTGAGGACCCATCACTGGCCACCGCAGGGCGCGTGACATAGGCGGGCACTTCTTTGCGCACGCTGTGGATGCGAGCATGGTCGCCGACTTCCAAAAGTTCGTGCAGTGTCACGATCGTGGGCGGAGCCATGGCAATGCCGCATGTCAACGCATGCCGTGGATCCATCCAGGCGTGGTCAACGATCTCATAGTTGTCGACGCGAACTTCGGGTCCCGCCCAAGGTGCCACAAAAAACCAAGTGGTGAAACGAACGGGGGCGTTCATCGGAGGGGTCCAATGACTCCAAACAGTCAGCGTTGAGGTTTCAATCGTGGCGCTGACCTCTTCAGCGGCTTCGCGTACAGCGGCTGAGCGAGCCCGAGAAATATCGTCCTCACCAGGGTCATTTTCATCAACACGACCTCCAGGAAAAACCCACATCCCAGCAAAAGCACCGACTTGGCTGCGTTGCAACATCAGGATCTCAAAGCCACATGAGGAGGACTCGCTGGGTCGAGTCAGGACCACTGTGGCTGCTGGACGGCTCTTGCGCTCTTGGGCTGTTTGGGCGAGATCGGGAGGCACATCTGCACCTTATTGTGACAATCACTGCTGAGCCCACGTCTCGTGCGAGAATAACTTCGTGACTACTTCAGATTCTCTCGTATTACTTGACATCGCCGACGGTGTTGCCACAATCACCTTGAACAATCCCGGCGAACGCAACACACTCACTGCGCCAATGGTCGCCGAGATTATTGCTGCCATGGATCGCATCGAGAAAGATAGCGCTGTGGGGGCAATCGTTGTCACGGGAACTGCCCCTGCATTTTGTGCTGGTGCCAACTTAGGAAATCTGCAACAGAGTTCATCGGAGAGCCTCGGCACGATCTACGAGGGTTTTCTGCGCATTGCGCGTAGCGAGTTACCGACGTTGGCTGCCGTCAACGGAGCGGCCGTTGGCGCGGGAATGAATCTTGCCCTGGGATGCGATGTCCGTATTGCTGCTCGTCGGGCCAAGTTTGATACCCGCTTTTTACAGATCGGCATTCATCCTGGTGGCGGTCATACATGGATGTTGCGCCGCATCGCAGGACCACAAACGACAATGGCAACAGTGATTTTTGGCGAGGTGCTTGATGGACTTGAGGCCGAGCGACTGGGCATCGTGCATCGCTGCGTCGAAGATGACGAGTTGTTGAGCACGGCTCATGCCATGGCCATGCGAGCCGCTAGCGCCCCGCGCGAACTCTTGATAGAGACGAAGAAGACGATTCAAGCCATGGCTGACGTGGCCCAACATCATGACGCCGTCGAGCGCGAGTTGACCCCGCAACTGTGGAGCACCCGCCAGCCTTGGTTCGCCGAACGGATCGCCGCTTTGAAGAATCAAATCTCGTCAAAAAAGTAATCAGCGATGTGACTTGATTTTTTTGGTAACTGTTGTACGGTGTTCTTAAGGGGAGTTCAACGGAGCCTGTAAAGGAGGACCGAATGAGCAAGCGCCATCGAAGTCAGGAAGCGGTTCCGCTACCGAGAGCCGAACAGCGGGCCCACGCCCACGGCGAAAGACATCGCGTCAAAGGTGAACTGCACGGACTCGCCGAAATGGTGAGTCATGGAGTTGATTCCAACGATGTAGTTGAGCCAGGTGCCGAATGGAAGCCGATGCATCATCACGATGCTGAGCGTGCGGTGAAAAAGTTGGACCATGTGCGCAACCAACGGCACTGGAAAGTCAAAGAATGGAAACGCCGTACGACTGTTCGCCGACAAAAGGCCGCGGCGTATCGCGACCTTGCGCAATCAGCCTGAGAAATTTGGCTTAAGAGTTGGCTGAGAGCCAATCGTTCGTGAGTTCCTCTCGGCGTTCTTGCCATTCTTCAATCGTGATCGCGTAGCGCACGTGGTCTTCCCAGACACCGTTGATTTCTAGAAATCGAAGAGCTGTGCCCTCGTTACGAATACTTAACTTTTCCATGACGCGGTGACTATTTTCGTTACGCGGCACGATACAAATTTCGAGGCGATGCAAACCTAGGTCTTCAAAGGCGTAACGACTCACCACGACGACACCCTCGGCGGTGTATGACTGACCCGCTTGGGCTTGGTCAATCCAGTATCCGATCGTGCCGGACATCAAGGCTCCACGTTGCACCATATTGATATTCATTTCACCAGCAAAGGCATTGTTCACAAAAAGTCCAAAAGTGTATGCCGAACCATTTTGACGTTCTCTGTCGCGCAACGCGCAACGTGCGCGGAATGCCTCTCGGTCGGTCTCGGGGTCTGGAGCATGTTTGAACTTCTGTGGTTCCCAAACCAATAGCCAATCGCGGTTGCGCGCCCGCACCTCAGACCAAGCAGCGAAATCGGCAGGTGTGAGGGAGCGCAAAAAAATGCGATTGCCGTACAGGTGCAAACCACTTGGGGTTCGGGCGGGGTGGGCTTGAAAGTTACTCATGGGTTGCCTAATAGTTCAGCACAGACTCCATCAAGGATGTTGTACGCAGAGACGATCATTTCGTCAGCATCTAAAGATCGCATCAGGGCCACCAGCACACAGCAACCTCCGACAATGACATCAGCGCGATCTCGTGGCAGACCCGGGTTGTGGGTGCGGTCCGATAAAGATTCGGTGGCCAAGGTGCGAAAGACATCCTCAATGGCTGAACGCGTGAGGCGAAAAGCATGTAGCCCTGCAGGGTCAAAGACCCGCTGACCAATCTCCACGGCAGCGACCGTGACAATCGTTCCTGCCGTACCGATGATTTGTGGTGCTCGCGCCATTTCCGGAACTTCGCGGAGCAAATCCTCAAAGAGGTCCTGTACCTCACCGATGGCGTTGAGGAGTTCTTCGGGTGCTGGTGGATCACGGCGAAGATGACGTTCAGTGATACGCACAGCACCGACGTCGATACTGCGGGCGATATCAAGTTGCGTTGTGCCGAGCATGATCTCTGTCGAGCCACCGCCGATATCAATAATCAGATGACCAACTGGATCAAGTACAAGGTTGCTGACGCATCCTCGATATGCCAGGCGGCCCTCGTCTTGACCACTCAGTAATTCTGGTTGAACGCCAATGGTCTTCTCCACACGAGTGAAAAACTCTTGGCGATTGCTGGCATCACGACAGGCACTTGATGCCACAACGCGTAGGGCGTATGAAGCGTAAGTATCAAGTACTTGGCGATAGTCAGCGAGACAAGATATAACTCGTTGCATCGCTTCCTCGCTCAATGAGCGGTTTTGATCAACATCTTCTCCGAGACGAGTGACGGTGACTCGAGAATCAACAATGCCGTTGCGTCGCGAAACGATTCGCAGATTCGTTGAATTGGTGCCGATGTCAATAGCGGCAACGATGTCGTCTGCTGAGTGAGTCATGAGTCATCCTGAAGACGAGCAGCTACCCAGCGACCAACTGGATCATCGCCACCAGCAAGATGCCATGCGTAATGCGCGTGCAAGCATTTCACTCCCGTACGAGTCCCAGCCACGCCTCCCGAGGGTCGTGGACCCGCGTAGTCGCTAGGAATATCTGCATCGCGTTCTGCTTGATAGCGGCGATGGGCGTGTTCAAGTTCTTCGGGGTCAACCTCGGCCTCAGATTGATTGACACCGCCTGCGGCTTCAAGGCGACTCACGGCAATCAGAATGAGAGGCGAACATAGCCAGTAGCGAGTAGGCATCGGGGTGCCATCATCAAGGAACGGGGCATTTTTGATGACGCTCGGCATGCCGTCAAGATCACGTACGACGACAGCGAATTGACCATTGGGTTCGCGCCCAAGAAGTTGACGAACGAGGTCGCGGTCGTGGGCAGTGGCGTTGTATTCGGTGTTCAACTCTGGCGTCGACGACGACGCCGACCGAAGAACATGAAGATTCCAAGAAATGCGCCGGCGATAGGCAATAAGCGCTTCAGCATTGCTCCGCCAGCCAAGGCCTGAAGGTTGAGCGGTTCGGCGGCTGGTCCCTCAATCTTGCGAACAGTTGGTTTGTCAGCCGAAGCATCGGTGATCTGCCCGACTGCAGGTGCTGAAGTAGCGGCACTGAGTGAGGGGGCTGCTGCGCCACCTTCTTCGTCAATCAAAGTATTCAGATTGTCGGCGAATTGTGCGATTATTTTCTCGCTGATATCAGCCAACGCTCCACGGCCAAATTGTGCCACCTTGCCTGTGATCGCTAAATCAGTGACGACACTGACCGATGTCGTTGTCGCCGAGAGGGAAGTCAGTTGGGCAGTGACTGAGGCAGAAGCATTTCCTTTGCCACCAATATCTCGACCAGTGGCCTTGAGGTGTGCGCGGTAATTGACATGATCAAGTTCGGCAAATTGGGCTTCACCCTTGAATTGCGCGACGATCGGCCCGACCTTGATTTTTACTCCGCCTTTGAACACGTCGCCGTCTACTTCTTTGAGTTCGGCACCCGCTAGACATGGAGCAATACGCTCAAGGTCGGTGAGTACGACCCAAGTTTCGGCGATCGGTTGATTGACGGTGAAAGTGTGATTTAAGTCCATTGTGCAAGATCCTCCTGCGTGTCGATGTCGGCGGCGGAACCAGGGCAATCTACTTGCGAAACCAGCTCGGGGTGCAGGCGGATGAGATCTCTGGCTCCAGAATCTCCGCTGACGGGCAACAGCGGCCATACAGATTTGTGGAGCCGGACCGGGTTGCCGCGTTTGTTGCTGTAGGTGGCTATGGCGATCGGCGCGGGCGAAGATGCCACGAGCCTCCACGCTTCCGGAGTCACAAAGGGTTGATCGGCGAGCCCGACAACCACGGCCTCGGCATCTAAACGCATGGCTTCTTGAATACCAGCCTTGACTGAACTGGCCTGCCCATCAGCCCAGCGAATGTTGTTGACCACCAAGATTTGCTGATGCCGCAAAAACGCGTCGGGAATTGAGGCCGCTCCCGTGACAACGATGATCTGTCGAAAGTTTGCCTGCAAGAGATTTTCTAAAGCCATCTCAAAGACCGTGATTCCATCCGAGTTCGGCATTTCAGTGAGCAACTTGTGTGATTGACCGCTGAAGCGCGATCCCGCCCCAGCCGCCAAGAGCACCGCCAAGGTGTCGTCAGGTGGGGAATCGGACAATTTATTCACATTCACATACTGCCCTTTGACCAGCGAGTTTGGCTTATTTTCGGCTTTTTGTGACACTTTTAATGCTGGGGGCGCGGTAAATATTACGGTTTCATTGCGATATCGTTACGGAACGCCCACAGGCAGCACTGATTGAACACTGATGAGATCCTCCTTGACTCCCAACAACCAACTTTCCTACGAATCGCCATCCGACGGATCGAGCGTCGGTCGACGTCTGCGCCGCGCCGTGGTTGTCATCCTGAGCCTTGCTGCCACTCTGGTCCCCTTGAGTGCGGGTGTGGCGCACGCGGCCCCGGCCGTTGCACAGCAGAAAGGCCCTCTACCGCAGTTTGATCGCCTGTCCTGGACGGCATTAATGGCACTTGAAGAAATCAGTAATGGAGTGACTCGTGTTGATCGACCACCAGTGCTCTCGGCGAGGTATGTAGCGTTGCGAACGCAAGTGGCCGCACTGGTCGCCAGGCGACTGTCAATTTCTGTCAGTGGCTTAAATAAGGCATGGGCACGAGCCGACGCTGAACATCAGATCGCAGTTCTTGCTGCTGTGTCTCAACTGGGAGTTCCATATCGCCGTTTTGCAATGCAACCTGGCGTGGCCTTGGACTGTTCGGGACTCACTGCTTTCGCTTGGGGCAAAGCAGGATTTTCAATTCAACGCAACTCAACTCGGCAGATGAGATCTGCTGAGCCGCGAAATATTTGGACCGCTCAGGCGGGAGACTTGGTGCGCTACCCAGGTCACATCATGATGTGGTTGGGCTCGGGTCTCGGGGTGATTCACTCACCGCAACCTGGTCGTTCAGTGGAGTTGAAAGTTTTAGGAATTTCTAGTCTGCGCCGAAGTACCTTCGGCGATCCCAGCGAGTGAAAATCCCGTTTTTGACGGCCTCAGCCAGCGAACTGTTCGGCGTTTGCAACGAGCGTGACTGAGATCGCGGATATTGATAAATCGGCGGTCTCAAGACCGGCGAGGACTCCCAGATTACCGAAAGCACAATAGGTCTTTTCCTGAGTTGTTGCGTTGGAATCAACAACGGGTATCGCCGCGCAGGTTGTGGGTTGATCACCGATGCTCGAAGTTGTGCTCGTACCCATGCCCACGGCGACGCGTGTGTCTTGCAAGATTCTCTCGACGGCAGAACTCTGAAAAATTGTTGAAACCAGTTGACGGTCAGAAACACGCGACTCGTCTATCCCAGGCTCGCATTCTCCCGTGGTTGTTGAGCATGTGAATGCCGTGCCATCTGGGACATAGATGAAACGTACGTCTCCGACAGAAATGCTGTTCCCGAAATCAGGATGATGAGCAAATGCGGCGTCGCTGGAAAGATTGCCGAACTTGGTGAGGACGCGATAGTTGACGGTAAAGGTCAATGTCGCCCCCGAAGCTAAAATATCGATCACCGTCTGTGCCGATTGATCCTCCACCGTGGGAATCGTTGCGGGGGAGAGAAGCGTGGGTCGTGGACCGGTGAAACAACCCTGAAGGAGTACTCCAGCGCAGAACATGGTCAGAGTCAGGCGACTCGCTGGGGGGAATTTCATCGCCTCAGCCTAGATGGAAGTCACAGTTTTGGAATTGTCGCACGGCGTAGTGCTGCTCGTATCGTAAGACATGTGATCAAACTTGATGCCGCCACCGTTTTCTTGCAATGGTCGGTCGGCGGAATGTTGGGTTGCTGGTTTACCACTCGACATCGACAAGTTGGTCTTGGCTATGGCTGGTTACTGCGCTCAATCTATGTCGTGATGGCTGTGAGTGCGGCGTATATCGGCTTTTCTTCGAGGTCGTCATCGACGGCCGAGATGATACGCAACATTGGCTCAATCACCGTCGCAGCAACAGCGAGCTACGGCTTGGGTCAAAGTATTGTGCGGCGCAAAGAAACCTCGGGCGGCAAGGAGTTTCAACCAAGCATTGACTTGTGGCCAGTGGCCGTTGGTCTGATCGCCTTAGTGGCCTGCGGCGTAAGCGATGGTGGCAATGACGCAGTGGCGATAGTACGGACGGTTGTCGGTGCAGCATTTCTCGGTTTTGTTTCTGACGCGATGTTGCTCGGGCATTGGTATCTCGTACAGCCCGGTTTGCCACGCCGCCATGTCAATGAAATCGTGCGTATGTTTTTATTTATTTGGCCACTTGAAGTCATAGTGATGTTGATTCCGACGGGAATGTTCAGCGTCTTTGCTGGCTCGGTCGATGATGGATGGAGCGGTCAACTGGGCTGGTTCTGGGGGGCGTGCGCGATCGCGACTGGGGTGTTAGGGGTTGTCACTCTCAAGGCTTTACAGGAGCGCTCATATTCGGCGGTGATGGCTGCCACAGGATTGATGTACTTGGCGATTCTGACTTCTTTTGGAACTGATTTAGTAGCCCGCGCGGTGCTTGCCGGTTGAGTCACAATTCATGAAGCGGATCTGACGGTGATCGCCAGATCCGCAGATAGGTCGGGCTTTTAGAAAATGATGCCAGCTGCTCTCAAGGCAGCAGCGTCTAGACCTATTTCGGTGACGATTTCATCGCTATGTTCGCCAGGAGTCGGGGCGAAACTTCCGACCGTGGCCGGAGTCTCAGAAAAGCGCGCTGCCGGGCGAGGTTCACGAACTCTGCCAGCCGTGGGATGTTGGCGTTCAACAAAAACTTTATTGTTGACGATCTGAGGTTGTGAGGGGAGTTCGGGGAGTGTCACCACAGATGCTGCTGGCACATCAAACGATTGGGCTCGGGCTACAAAGTCTTTGGTGAGCTGTTGTGCTGAAAGTTGTGTCATCACAGGCACAAGTTCGGAGGCATTCATCGTGCGCCCAGCCATTGTGGCGAAACGTTCGTCGTCTGCAAGGTCGGGTCGCCCAAAGGTGTGGCAGAGACCGCGAAACTCACTATCGCTGACAACGGCGACAGCGGCGAAGCCATCTTGTAGGCGAGTGATGCCGTAGTTCTGACCAATGGTTGGAGTGCGGTTGGCGTCATCATCAAGAAGCACCGCGTCCATTCCGGAATCTGGCCACATAAACGCCACCGCGGCATCGAGCATTGCCAGCACGATGTGTTGGCCTTGGGCGTTACCAGCCGCTCTGGCATAGAGCGCTGATGAAATTGCCTGTGCTGCAGTCAGCGATGTGACTTTGTCACACAGGAGAGTGCGAAATAACGCAGGTTCGCCGTCACGCGGATCAGTTTGCACACTTGCTAAGCCAGAGGCTGCTTGAATCACATTGTCGTACACGCGGTGGCCGCTGTCGGGGCCGTCAGGTCCGTAGCCACTGATGCTGACATAAATGAGATTCGGGTTGATGGTTTTGAGGTCCTCGTAACCGATCCCGAGACGTTCAACTGCTCCCGGGCGAAAGTTCTGAATCACAACATCGGCAGTAGCAGCCAACTTTTTGAGAACATCGATTCCTTGTGGGCTTTTGAGATCAACGACCAGTGAGCGTTTGCCGCGGTTGTTATTGACGAAGATCCCTGTCATGCCACCTTTTGACGAACCGAGATAACGCATGAAATCGCCGACACCGGGACTTTCAACCTTGATCACATCCGCGCCCTGATCAGCCAGCATCATGGCGGCCAACGGACCAGAGATCATCACCGAGAGATCAAGGACCTTGACTCCTTGAAGCGGCCCATGTGCAGCGTCGTGATTTTTTGTCATAACTGATCTTCGCGCATCAGACCTGTTGGGCTTCACCCCTGCTGAATCTCCCCATTCGGTGACCGATGGAAGCTAAGTACAGCCGACGTCGGGCAAGATAGGGGGGTGCCAGGAGACATCAGCGGTTCGAGCAATGGGATCATCCCTCAGATCACCGTGAACATGATGTGGTGCGTCCCTGGGGCGGTCGGCGGCAGCGAAGAGTATCTAGTGCGACAACTCTTGGGTTTGCCGGCAGATGTTTTTGATGTCACGGTGTGTGCGCCGCGCGGATTTGCCGCTGCCCACGACGAAGTCGCTAGTCACCATCGCATCGTTGAACTGAGTCATGATGCGCAGTCGCGGGGTCGGCGGATTTTCAGTGAATCAACGGAACTCTTCGCTCAATCAAAAAATGCCAACCTTGTTCATCATGGGGGAGGCACAATCCCCGCCCGGTATCGCAGGCCGTCTTTGTTGACGATTCATGATCTGCAATATCGCCAGTTTCCGCAGTATTTTCGCGCCAGTAAACTCGCTTATCTGAAATATGTGATGCCGCGCTCGGCGCGACGAGCAGATCTCATTGCTGTACCCAGTGAGTTCGTCAAGCAGACCGTCATTGAGGCTTACAAGATCGATGCGCAGCGAATAGTCGTTATCCCGCATGGCGTTGAAGGAACCTTGGGTGTCCACGCCACATCGCAAGATGAGTTGCGCACAAAATACAAATTGGGCACGGGTCCGATTGTGGTGATGCCTGCCGTCACCCACCCTCACAAGGGGCATCATTTCTTACTTAATGTTATGAAAAAGTTTTGGGCCCAAGAAGGAATCCGTTTGGTGCTGATCGGAGGCGAAGGGCTTGCCGAAGAATCGGTTCAGCAACGCTTGTCTGAAGATATTTTGTCGCAAAGTGTTCGTAAGTTAGGACGCGTCAGCAACGCTGATCGTGATGGGCTACTGAAAATGGCTGAGGCCTTAATTTTTCCCAGTGAATACGAAGGCTTTGGTGCACCCGTTGTCGAAGCGATGGCTTTAGGTGTGCCAGTTATCTGTAGCGATCGAGCCTGTTTGCCCGAGGTTATTGGCAACGCTGGGTTGGTGCTTGGGTTGGATGAGGAGGCATGGGCAGGGGCATTACAGGAAATGCAGGATCAGCGCAGCGAGTTCATTAATCGTGGCTTGGAACGTGCGAAACTTTTCACCTCAGAAATTTCTGGTCAAGCCTTGGCCGCGGCGTATCGCAGGATTATCTCGTGAAGGTGACTGGGAATTCCTTGAAGATATTGATTCTGTGTCCGCATTTCGCCCCCGACACGGCCCCTACTGGAGTAATCATGGATCGCATTGTTCATGAACTCAGCGAACTGGGTCACGAGATTCATGTCGTCACATCTCTTCCGTGGTATCGCCGCCATCAGGTTGACATCGGTTGGGAGAACACATCGTGGCGTAGGCGCACGCAGGTCATGGATTGGGGTTCAGTGGTACGACTCAACCCCTTTGCTGGCTCTGATAAGCGCAACCTTTGGCGCCGTGCTCTTGGCTTCGCTGGATTCTCCGTTCTTGCGGTCGCTGCGGGTATTCGCGCTGGGCGAGGACAACGAGTCGATGTGATCGTTGCAATGTCACCACCATTGACCCTTGGTCTCGGTGCTCGACTCGTGGGAATCTGTCGCCGTGCACCAGTGATTTTCAACATTCAAGATGTCTTCCCCGATGCCGCCATTGAAACAGGAGCGATGTCAAACCCGTTTGTTATCGCGCTAGCCCGCCTCTTGGAAAAAGTTTCCTATCGCTCAAGTCGTTTGATCACCGTTCTCTCTGACGATCTGCAAGCAAATGTATTAGCCAAGATTCCAGCAAGAGATGCTGACAAGGTCGTGGTCATTCCGAACTTCGTTGACACAGAGATGATCCAACCGTTGGATCGCCATACTGCCTATCGCTCCGAACTTGGTATCGGTGAACAGCAGATCGTGATGTATGCCGGCAATGTTGGTTTCTCGCAATCATTACATTTGCTGCTTGACGCGGCGCGCGAGTTACCCGGTGTCACTTTTGTGATCAACGGTGATGGCTCGGCGCGCAAGTCTTTGGAGTCAGATGCCGTGGGTTTGCAGAATATTTACTTCGCTGATTTTCAACCTGCTGAGCGCTTGGCTGAGGTATTAGCAACCGCTGATGTCCACGTCGTTGCCTTGCGACAAGGCTTGGGCAAAGTCAGCGTGCCCTCAAAGACGTATTCGATCATGGCTGCTGGAAGACCGATCGTGGCCGCTATTGACCATGGAACGCAGGTCCCCAGACTCATAGAGCAGGCAGATTGCGGGGTGGTCGTGCCCCCAGATGACAGTGCA
>CALGTP010000508.1 GCA_937902105.1 uncultured Actinomycetes bacterium | reverse complement strand
AAACCCCGTTCTCTGGCCTCTCGCCCTAGGGTTCGGGCGGCGGTAGCGAAGTTGACTGTTGTGGATTTCATGGGAAGTAACACTTTGCCCGATGGGTATGGCACGGATAATTTCTGGATTTTCACACTCCTCACCCACCCCCGTCCTAAGGTCTGCATGTGACCGAGACATATAACCCCGCACAGCAAAAAGTGATCGACATGCTGGGTCGCTCATCGGATCGCCCTGAAATTCCTACAGGTCTCGCCGACGAACTTCGCGCCGATATAGAAAATTCCCTACTTCCCGTCATGCATCTGCTGCCCGATGGCAGTTCTTATGAAAAGCGATTCTTCCTCAACAAACAAGGTGTCACCAACGTTCATTCATGTGAGGGATTTTTTATCGGTGGTCAGGGCGAATTTGAGTGGACTCATGCCAATTGCAAAGGCACCATCGTGCATAAGACCATTGAGGTCTCCATCAACCTGCGACAACCCATGCCACCCACAGATTTGGTTGAAGAATCAATTTCCCGACTCAGTAACGACTCCTCAAAATCAATCAGCGAGTTTTTAATCACCTTGGACGAATACGATCGCGCTGAACTTGTTGGCGAATGCAGTGGTTTATTCACACGTTTCACCGAATGTTTCCCGCCAATCAAAAATGCATGGATTCCCCAAGTGGAAAGCTCATTGGCGCTCAACCTTGCCGGTAACCGCATCCGTATCGGCGGGAAAGTGGACCTCGCGCTGGGTCGACCGCCAGACAAGGTGATCATTGACTTCAAGACTGGTCACCCGTCATTAGCGCATCATGATGATTTGCGCCTCTACGCATTGATTGATTTCTTAGCTCTTGGTCAAGCCCCGCGAAAAGTTGCCAGTTATTACTTGGACTCCACCGATGTTCATCAAGAAGATATTTCCGAGACAATTTTGCGCTCGGCTGCTCGGCGTTTACAAGATGGATTAGTGCGTGCCATCGAACTTAAACTTGGTGGCGCCGAACCAGTCCTACGTCCAGCAGCTTTGTGCCGTTGGTGTGCGATCAGCGCTGACTGCCCGACGGGACTTGAGTACTTGGCGCAAAAGAATGAAGCTGAAGGCTGGTAGATCTAAAAAGTTGCGTCATTGTCGAACATGCGGTGACATGAGAGCAACTGGTAAACCAAGACCAACTTCTTTTTTGACAGATGCAATACGTCGCCCGGGCTGCACTGCTGAACGTGGCTCGCTCACAGCATCAGGCCCAAGCCAACTGACTGTGGCATCAAGATCGGCAACAACGAAAACTAGGCCCCAAATTGCTGCACTAGTTTCGGGAGCAAGATCAGGTCGCTCAAGTATTTCCAGGATGATCGGACCAGCGCGATGAAATCCCTGACGCATTCCATGACCCGCCTCACGAATGCGCTTCAGCGGGAGATGCATCGACTCGGCTATGGCCCCACAGGTCCGGTCCAGTGAGCCAGTCGTGATCACAATGTGATCAATCGACAGCACCTCAAGGGTATTTTCCGACTCTGGTTTGGGATGGGGAGCGTCAATCACATGGGTCGGCACACCATCCATTGACGTCAATGGGGCATCTGCGACCAGCGTCCAGCCCACCACGCTCGACTCCCCTGAGGTTTCACTAGCGGATTCAACGAAACGTAAGCCCAGTCCAGCGATCCATACAAAAGGCACCGACGATCCGTCGCCCTGTTGAACAGTGCCGACGTGGCAACCTAGATTTCTCCAGGCCTCGCTTGACGACGACAACCACAAATCAGCGATGGTCGTCATCATGAACAGCCCCTTGGAGTAGATCCGGCCTAACTATTACGCAATACCTGAGCGCCGTTGGCGGACATCAGACGAAACGAAAAATAGAGACTTAACCACGACCCATGTTTGGGCGCTTACCGTGGTTCGCCTTTGAGCGGCGGAGCCTTGCTTTACGCTTCTTGGTCTTCTTTGACATAGGTATGAGAGCCTACAGCCCTAGTTGCCAGAACGAACTAGGCAATCGATGAATACCCATATTATTTGGTGGAACTGGTGGCGGTTCATGCCCGAATTCGGGCATGAACCGCCACCAGTTC
>CALGTP010000507.1 GCA_937902105.1 uncultured Actinomycetes bacterium | reverse complement strand
GACCAAAATTCCTGGTACAATCTCCACACGAGAACTGCGGGCGGCTCGTTAGAACTTTCCTCGTGTGGATTTGATTTTTCCGTTGTTTATTAGCACTCGTTTAGTGTCTACTAGGCCTGCGCCCATTTGCCGAAGCAATACCTTATTTTCAATCCTGGACTTTCACATGATGTCTAGTTCCATTCGGTGCTCAGCACCCAGTAAGGTTGTTGAGCAAGAGCTTATACTCCTACTCGTTTGGTTTGGAGGTCATCCCCCCTCTCCCGGGTCCGACTGACGAACACCTGAAGCTTTGTTTGTGTGTTTGTGTGTGTGTGTGTTTCTTCCTTTTCCTACTTCTCTCCTCAGTCTACGCCTATGTTACATGCATGCACACATGAGTGTGCTCACATGGGTATATACATTTGCAAGGTCTCCGACTGCAACAGCTCTCGCTGTTCTGCAACCGAGGCAACCGCCCTTCCTCCTCGGCCCTTGCGCATCTCCACTGTCCCATTACTTTCGTGGCTATCGCCCCTCCCATATTTAAGCATACACATCTCTTCCGAGATGCTCTGCCCCTCCGCCGTGCCCTTTTGGTCTCCCGCTTGTGTCTTCTCCCCTCTTCTGGGCGAAGAAACTCCTCAATACTCTGTCTTGCTCCTCCATGAGTTTGAACACGTGCTGTCTTCTTACTTCATTCCACTTGCTCTCTATTACACCCAGCAGTTCCATGTTCTTGTTAAATGTCTCTGTGTGTACCGATCCACACATGCCTCCAACTATGATTACTAGATGCACTGTCCACTTGCTGGCTCCTTGTAGTCCATGCATCAAGCTTGCGTACTGATTCGTCGCTCTGTCAGTCGCCTCCTCCCTGTACCCCGTCCATCTGTCCATTTTCCTCTTGAACTCCAGTACGTAGCAAATTTCCTTTTTCTTGTCGACTACTATCCCGTCTGGTCGTCGTGCCCAAAAGCGTCTTTGGTACTCCTCCTCCCTGTCCGCCTCGTCCTCGATTGTTTCTTTGAGGGGTGTACTTCTCTCCACTTCACTCGCCTCCCTCCACAGATCCTCTTTGCAGCACACTGCTTCTAGTCCCTCGTGGTCCCACAGTGTGGACAGAGTCATTTCGGTGTCCAGGGTTGTGAACACTCTTGTGCTCTCTTTTCCGACGTGTTTGATCACGTCCGCCATGAGTGCATCGAAACAGTTGTGGTGCGCGGCTGTGACTACGGCTCGCTGCCCCCAGCACCCTGCACTTGAGATGTGGCCAATGGTTTGGTCTGGCACATTTTCCTCGCTGACGCCTCCGCCACTCGTCGCTCGCTCTTCCAAGGCTTGTCTGCACACATTACACTTCCCAGATGCAATCTGTTTCGTCTTGTGCAGCCATTTGCCGCACGGAAAGATTCCAAGGGTCATTTGCATTAGTCTCCTTCTCCAGCTTGGTCTTGAGGGGTTGTTTAGCCACTCTCCTCGATACTCTTGGCTCTGCCCACTTCTTATGACGAAGTCTGCGCACCACGTGTTGGTGGCTGGGCCCTCCCGTTTTTCAAGTCCTTCCAGATCTTCCAGGCATTTCGGTCCCCAAAACTCTTTGACCTTGAAAGACCCTCTGCTGACGCTCTCTCGGCCTAATTTAGAGGGCTGCATCCAATCTTGCCTCCTCGGCTTCCAAATCCTTCTGCGCCAGTTCCTTTCCGCTTGGTCGTACACTCGACGGCACACTGCTTTCCCTGCCTGAGTACGAATCCATTTTCGAACTCCCTGTGTCCACGCTGAACTTCTACTGTCTCCTTCTTCTCGACTCGAGAAAACCAATCGTCTCGTTCTCTTTGTCCACTTTGCCTCCTTGTCCTCGATGAGTCGTCCTTCATCGGCTAGTGTATCTGCTCTCTCGTTCAGAGGGTCCCCTCTGTGTGATTTGACTTTGACTAGGAAGGTTGCGCTGCCCTTCTCAATTCTTTCTCGCAGCCTCTCAATGATCTCCGCCAGGATGTCCGCGTTGGGTGCGTTTGCTAGCGTTGCCTTGCTGCCTTCACCCACCCACTTGTTGACATCGGTCAGTACTGACTCGTTGTCCCCCAGGTACAGCAGATCATCCTCTGCGCGTGTTGCTCTCAGTGCCAGCAGCAGCGCCCCCCCTTCTGGTCTGCCCGAACTGCATCCCTCTACTGCTCTGCCTACTCTCGCGCACCGCTCTACCTCCGGATCCTGATGGCAGCAGCAGCCCGCCCCCATGCTCCCTTTTTCATTCGCTCCGTCTCCCCCGAATGTCACTCCATGGAAGCCATATCCGCCCAGCATGCCTATTTCGCTTCCTAACCAAAAAAACTCCTCGTTTCCTTCCAGCTGTGCCACGCATTCGTCCTTGCTGCTGTCATGCTCCCAAGCTGCTGCCACCTGTTCTACCGCTTTGTCTCCTATTTTTGCGTCCTCGTGCGTCCAGCACGACATGCCTCTCAAAGGGTCTCTTGTTGTGATATCACCTCGTCGCCACCACCCCTTCTTTCGGGTGGGCTTGCCGGCTCCTTCTCCTGATGTCACGTCCCTCCCCTCATTCTGATTCTGCTCGCGTATGCCTCCCGCGAAGAGGACCTTGCTTCCCTCCTCGAAGGCTCGTGTTGTTTTGTCGTTCTTTTCTTGTCGTGTTCTTGCCCATACTACCCAGTCCCGGCGTTCACGTATTATTGTCTCACATTCTGCTCTTCCTGCTTCGTCTAGACTGTCCCACAGAATAACCGTGGGCCCCTTGGCTGTTCCCCAAAAATGTGACGCTCCTCGGCCAGCTCCGTCGAAGAAAGGAGGGGCAGTGACTGCCGATTCACCTTGAAGGTAAGTCGCCTTGAGCAGGCCTCGCAGCGCTCTCTGCAGTCTCCACGTTGGTGAACAGTATCCTGCTGCTTCAATTTTTCCTTGATACTCCGCTTCTTTTTTGATGAAACTCATCAACTCTTCTTCCGTGCCACTCTTCCTCTGTCGTAAGTGGTTCCATGTTCCACTCATGATGGTCCATCCATGGTTTACGTCAGAGCAGGTTGTGAGGCCTTGAAATGTGAAAATGCTCGAGCTTTGACTTGTTTGCCATCGAATGGATTTTGCTGTAACGGAGACATATCCTGTCTTTGATTCGTGCACTGGTCTCGGCTCGTCTAGAAAGAAGTCCTTGCCCAGCCGGGTCTGGATGCCATTGTCCGGGAGCAGTGCAGGGTCATTGGCTACCAAGGGCGTGGATCGAGATTCCCATTTTATGTCATGTCTTTTCGTGGTTGCTCCCCCCTTCCGTAGCCCGGCATTCTTGGCGTCTTGCTGTTGCCTCTGCATGCTTTTGTCCGTTGGTTCTTCATCATTCGCCCACTGCCCCCAAATCAGGTCAAGCTCCCACGCTGCTCTCAAAGCTGTGTCTCCTTGCTCTCCTTCCTCCCATGTCTCACTTGCATATGTGGGTCTTATGAAAGCGGAGATCGCAGGTGCCAAGCACCGCCGTGTGGGTCTTTCCTCCTCCCTTTCTGTGGCATCGACGATTTCATCATCCTCTTGGGTCAGTGACCAGCCCATCTGTCGTGATGTGAGCCACATACACTGTGGCTGCTTGTGTTCGTCCGCTTCGCATTCAAGGATTCGCCGCACCTCACTCACCGTCAAGGTGATGTCTCCCCCGTTGGCGTTGTCTGGTTGCCCGATGTATCTGGGGTCTGCTGCTGAGAAGACTATGTCGTGCTGAACTGTGATGCTGACAGGTGCTTCGTCCTCCTGACTGTCTGGGGATTCCAGCGTCGCATATCCTCCCTTCTCCATTTTCTTGCACTTCCGTTTGGGCAGTGTTCGTGCGGCGCTTGGCCCTTGTGGTCTGCCTTTGTTCTTCTTCCCGAGAGACTTTTCTTGAGTATCGCACTCCTTACACGTCGCGGGCGTTTTCCCCGAAAATTCAGTGGGCGTGAAGTCTGGCCAAGGTCGCCACCTCGCGCATCTCTTGCATTGCCTACGTAGCACTTCTTCTTTCGCTGTGTACCACCACCCATTCATGCCAAACCTTGGGGTGAACTCCGGCCACATATTTCTTGGTATGAAGATGAGGTCACCTCTCCGCTGTAGGGTGTCTCTCATCCCCAAATCCGTCAGGCCGAGGAGCGCCGTCCTCCTGCTGCTCCGCTCGTCTTCTTCCCACCCCGTCACTCCTACTTTGAATTCGAGATGCGCCTCTCCATCATTCGTCTCCTCTGCGACTCCGTGCTTCCATCGGACGGCCAGCACCCGCTCGATAAACTTCTCGCCTAATCCCTGAACATTTATGGGTTTCTTCCGCCCTGTTTCTGTGGTCGCCTGTCGTCTCTTTTGCTTGCTTCTATCTTGTCGTTGTGTTGTGCCTGGGGCTCCCTCCCACGTCGCATCACATACTTCGCACGTTGTGTCGTTCCGTGAGCATTGTTGGCATCGCGTGGCTCCACACTTTCCGCATTTCGATTCTTTCCTTGTCTGACATCCGCCGCACTCGTTCTCCTTTCTGTTGAGAAACGCCGTGACCTGCTCCCGTCTTTCAGCACTTGTCCTTGCGCTCGCCTCGCCGTGGTCTCCTATCTTCCCTTCCTTGCTCCACCCCGGTGGTAATCGGTGTCCGATGGCCCGTGCCATCTGGTCGCTCGCCGCGTCGCTCGCCCTTCTTCCCCACAGCACCCGAGCCAAGCATCTGATCGATTGGATCGGTCGTTGGCCTGGGTTCAGTTCATTGACTACTCGTTCTATGGCCTCCGTTCGTTGGTCTTCTGCTTCCAGGTTGGCTGCTTCTTCCAATTTCGCTGTCCCGTCTCGAGTTTCGAGTGGAGCCTCGTTGTATGTGCCTTGTTCTTCTCCTCTTTCCTGCCCCTCCACCCAGCGCCCTGCTGGATGTCCTTCTTTTACCTTTGCACTAATCACCTTTCCGAAATAGTGTGTTATATTGCTTCTCTGCTTGGATGAGCAGCTTCTAACCTTGGACATCCTCCAGTCCACCATGTCCAACCATCTCTGCACAATGCCAAGCGTTCTGTCGCTGATTCCTAGGATTCTCTGCGGCAGGAGAACCCGAAAGAATTGCTTGTAGTGTTCTCCTGAGTCTTCATCCTGGCGCATGAGGCGAGGGATGCTGATGCCCCTTGTTGCACCGTACGCTTCCTGTTGCGCGTCCCGCACTGAGCATAACCCCTTTTCAAGCAATTTCGGTACAATTTCCCAGAACCTTCTTTCGCCTTCCCATACTAGGTTCCATTGATCACGCTCCATGTGCCATGTGTCCGTGTCCCAATGAAATTGCTTGCCTCCTACAGCCTCCAGTCTGCATCTTAGTCGACGTAGTTCGCGGGTGGCTTCCGCCCAACTCGTTGATTCCCGTGCGTCGTCATCTTCTGTCTCGCCCCAGTCTACTCTCATGTCCAGCAGCTGAAGGCATTTGGACGCCCGTGCCCATCTGTTTTGTGATGTTTGATCCCAGCTCCATAGCTCCATCTCTCGCTGCAAATCGTCCAAGGAGCTGCATGCCCATTGTCGTTTTGCCTGCTCGAGCTCCTGTAGGGTAAGTTGCTGCACGACATCATCGTGTCTCATGCATCTTTGCAAATGCCGACACAGTTCCTGTGTCATGATCTCCAGCGGCGTCGTCCTGCCCAGGCCTCCATGGGAGCTTGGTAGAACGAAGAAATCAGATGCCGCTGACACCGGGAGAGTCGCTGCCAGCTTGTACGCTTGGCTCCATAAGGACTCCAGATGGTTGAGCTCCCTCAGTGTCCATGGGACTAGCGCTGCAGAGTACCTAAATGCCCCCACACCTATGCTCGTAAAGAGAGAGACTGCGAGCTTCTCAGTCAGCGGGTGGTGCCGCATCAACTCCAGTGCTTCCTTCGTTTTTTCCACTACCTTCCTCTTTGTCTCCGCCATGTCTCCTCTCGCTGTGCCCCATAGCCCTAGGTACCGGCACGCTTCCCCTTCCGGAAGCACTCGGATGAGAGACTTTTGGTAGTATACTCGTGGTGCTTCCACTGATGTTTTCTTTGTTCCGTCGAATACCATGATGCATGTTTTCTTCCTGTTGACCTTGAGCCCGCTCCATCCCTCGAACTCCTCAATCGCACTCAGAAGAATCTGTGCTCCTTCCACTGAGCTGGCAAATAGGGACAGGTCATCCACGAAACCCATGTTGTTGAAGGCGTCTGCTCCCGCGAGACCATGCCATATGCCATGCTTCTTCCCTTTGGCTGTTAGCAATCGTAAGAGGGCATTCATGAAAATGATGAAGAGGAGAGGAGATAGGGCACTCCCTTGTGCTACCCCAGTGTAGAACGATATCGTTGCACCCTCATCTTGGTCGACTGTTTCCGTTGTGTGGGACCCCTCTGACACCGCTCCCCCTTTCGTCGGCGCGTTGCCGTCTCTTGCATCCGGTTTCGGCATCCTGACCGTGGACCTGTCGTATATTGATTGCAGTAGGTCGACGTCCGGGATGTTCAAGCTCCTCATGACGCTCCACAGTGCCGCTTGGCTTAGGGCGTTGAAGGCATTCTTGAAATCTACATCAACCCGATACACCTTTTTCCCTTGTGCTTGTGCTTCCCTCGTGACCCAACTGAGTCTGCTCATGTTAATGTCGGTGCTTCGCCCTTGCCTGCCGCCTGCTTGCCCTGGTTCTATCAGGCCGGCTCTTTCAACAATGCTCCTGAGGCGTGAGTTCAAGATGTGCACGATTAGCTGATTAGTACTATTCAAAAGGACCACCGGTCTCCAATCGCTTGGCCGGTCAGTCGTCTCTCCACCCTTATGCAGGAGGCTGATCACACCGCTCATCTCTGTGATCGTCATCATCCGAAAGGATCCTTTGTCTGTCGTCAGGATCTTATTTGCCCATGTCTTTAGTAGATTGAGCTCCATCTCAGACATGGTCCGTATCGACTCGTTGCAATGCCCGTCCGGCCCCGTCGACTTATTGCATTTGAGGCAGCTGTCAACATATTTCCTGAACTCATTGTCCGTGAGCTCCCCTCTTAATCTCGCGTGCATACCTTCTTCTAGCGCCTCATCGAACACCCCTTCATCATTCATGAAGCTCATGTCTCCTACCACGTCGCTCCCTTGTCGGAGGTCCGTGATTTTCCAAC
>CALGTP010000506.1 GCA_937902105.1 uncultured Actinomycetes bacterium | reverse complement strand
CGCCTGTTTTTGCAGATAGACGGGGGTGATGAGGGCGAACTTCTTGACGGTGCCGTTGACTACGCGCAAGCCATTCAGTCATTTTCGCCAATGGCACCGATTGCGCGATCAGGAAATGATTCCTTATTGCTGTACACCGGCGGAACAACAGGCTTACCTAAGGGTGTTGTCTGGAGCCACACTGGACTATTTGGGGCTTTGGCATTTACTGGGTATGCGTCGATGGGTTTGGCATTGCCCGAAACTGTGGCCGATGTAGCACGAGTTGCCAGTGAACTAAACGCCGCAGGGAAAAGCCCAGTAAATATGACTGCACCTCCGCTGATGCACGGGACAGCAATGTTTTTAGCTTTTTCAACTTTTGTACTTGGCGGTACGGTCGTACTTCTTGGTGGGAGACGTTTTGATGCCGCTGAACTGTTGCGTCTAATTCAGCGTGAAAGAGTTTCTCAACTCTCAATAGTCGGAGACGCATTTGCTCGCCCAATTGTTGAAGAACTGAAACGCGCAGAGTTATCGGGAGAGTCCTACGATCTTTCCAGTCTGAGCCGTATTGTTTCGACGGGTGCGACCTTGTCCTCAGAGATGAAAAGCGCCCTCATGGAGCGAGCAACTCAAGCAGTGGTGATGGACATGATCGGGGCATCTGAGGGTGGGCCATTTGCAGTGGCAATGACGATGCCTGGTCAAGACCCAGTGGCAACTGCCGCATTTATGGCGACTCCCAATACGTCCTTATTTGACCCGCAAACTTGGGAGAAGATTCCCTTTGGAAGTGGTCGCAACGGAGTTCTTGCGGCTGCGGGAGCAATGCCCGACGGATATTTTGGCGATGCAGAAAAAACAGCGCAGACATTTCGGGTGATTGAAGGTGTGCGTTACACGATTCCAGGTGACTTCGCGGAAATTGATGAAGATGGAACGGTGCATCTTCTCGGACGCGGTTCGGTGTGCATTAATACGGGTGGAGAAAAGGTCTACCCCGAAGAAGTTGAAGTAGCGGCTCGTTCCCACCCGAACGTTGTTGATTGCGTCGTCGTTGGATTGCCAGACACTCGCTTCGGGGAAATTATCACCTTGGTGGCGGAGCGTTCGGGGGAGATTTCCGAGACCGAGGTAATTGAGCACGTCAAGAAACTTTTGGCAACCTACAAAGCACCACGTCGAGTTATCTTCGTTGATCAGGTGTACCGCAGTCCGTCTGGTAAAGCGGATTATCGCTGGGCTAAGGAAATAGCGAGCGCCTAGTCAAACGAAGAACTGGCTTTGAAATCGCTTCCGTACACAGGGGCCGACTTGGTGATGAGATGCTTCCGACTGACAGCCGACTTCAGGCCGAATTTGCCCAGTAGTTCACGCATGTTGTGATAATTCGGGTGATCAAAATGGGCGGCTAAGGTTTCCGCATTCTCCCAAAGTTCATACACCTGAATGTGATCAGCGACGCATGGATCAGCGGCGAAGCAATACACCAAACAGCCAGGCTCGTCATCGCGAGTGGCTTGTTGATATTTCACTGATTCGGCGACGGCAGCGTCACGGACAGCAGGATCGTTGAGGTAGATGGACGCTTCAATTGCAATAAGGCTCATACTTGCCACATTATTGCTTGGGTGCCTTCAATCCTGTGTCGAGCAGTCCCAAGTCGTAATCTGAAGACACGCTGAGAAAATCAGATGAACAGAGGAACACAGATGTTTGCAGCATTGATCACTGGCAAGAACAAAGTGGAGATGATTGAGTTTCCCGACCCATCCCCAGCATCATCAGGAGTGGTCGTCGACATCGCGTATTGCGGTATCTGTGGGACTGATATCCACGCCTACCAATCCGGAGCACCGTATAACCCAGCTATTTGTGGACATGAATGGTCTGGAACTCTCAGTGCAGTCGGTTCCGAAGTCAAATCTTTTAGCGAGGGTGATCGCGTTGTTGTTGCAGTGGCTCCAGCGTGTGGCCAATGTGCTCCTTGTCGCGCTGGTCAGGCTGATCGTTGTTTCGTCTCGTTCATGTCCGCCCTTGGTCGCGATGCCATGGCCCCTAAACATGGTGGCTTCGCTCCGCGCATTGCTGTCAGCGCATCGCGTATTGTCAAAACTAATCCCGCTTTGAGCGATATTCAGGCCGCTCAAGTTGAGCCAACGACTGTGGCTTTTCATGCAGTGCGTCGCAGTGGGATTCGCTTGGGAGATATAGCCGTCGTACAAGGAGCTGGGCCGATTGGGTTGGGTGCCATGCAGTGGGTCAAGGCCGCCGGTGCTGGAGTGGTCATCGTCATTGAACCCAATGAGCAGCGCCGTGCCATTGCTCTTGAACTAGGTGCCCATTATGCAGTCGCACCCGGAGCGGTAGCGGACGAACTGGTCAAAGAACTGTCGCATGGTCTCGGCGCTGACATTGTCTATGAATGTGTCGGTCGCCCGTTTGCGGTGCAAAGCGCAGTTGATTTGGCGCGGCGCGGCGGTTCGATGTGCCTCATTGGGTTGGCAGATCAAGAAGCCTCAATCTCTCCTGTGCAGTGGCTAATGAAAGAGATTTCTGTGACCGCAGCATTGGCCTATAACCACGAAGAGTTCGAGACATGTATGGGCATGATCGCCGATGGCCGTTTTCGTACTGAACCATTGCATTCACTGACGATTGGCTTGGCTGGCTTGGACGCAAGTCTGGCTGATCTGGCAAGTGGCACGTCAACCAATATGAAGATTTTGGTTGACCCGCGTATCTAGTGCTCTACGCAGGTTCGCGAACGCCAGCCTCGCGCATCAGCGAAGCATCTTGCTGGTGGAAACGGCCAGTGCCACCAAGCGTGGTCGCACCCGCATCAACGACCAAAGTATGTCCGGTGATATACCGCGCTTCTTCGCTGGCGAGATAGACCGCGGCGTTGGCAATATCTTGTGGCAATCCCGCGATACCGAGAAGCGAGGTTTTAGCGATGTGAGCCGTGGCCGTCTCGATTGCGCTGGCGTCGCCTGTCATGACTGCTGATGTCATCGCCGTAGCCGTATTGCCGGGAGATATGGCGTTGACTCGAATGCCGTGTTGAGCCAACTCTGAGGCAACTGATTTAGTGATGCCAATGACAGCATGTTTGCAAGCCGTATAACAATGTGGTCCGAGTCCTCCAAGGATTCCTGCAGTACTTGAGGTGGAAAGAATGACGCCGCTACCTTGAGCAATCATCTGGGGCGAAGCGTGTTTCATGCCGAAGTAGACACTGTTCAGCAAGATCGCCACTGTGCGATTCCAGTGATCGGTATTGGTTTCGCTAATGCGTCCAACGGCGCCGACAATGCCAGCGTTGTTGAACATGATGTCCAAGCGACCGAATTCGCTGACCGCCAGTTGAATTGCCGCGGCCACGTGGTCTTCAACTGCAACATCAGTATGTATGAAACGCGTGTTCGGACCCAGTTCTTTGGCGAGAGCCTGTCCTGGAGCGTCTTGTAGATCGGCGATGATAACGCGCGCCCCTTCTTCGATGAAGCGTCGCACTGAACCTTCACCGATTCCGCTGGCTCCACCAGTGATGACAGCAACTTTTCCCTCTAGTCGACCTTGAGTTCCCATGACTCTCCTTGATAATTGTGCGATGCTTGTCCGCATGTCCCAACATAATGCGCGAGCACTAGGTGCCGAAGAGTTGATCTTGAGTCATTTCAGTTTGGCACCGATGCATGACATTGAAGAGCGGGTGCGTTTAGCTGCTGTGGTGCGCGCCGTGCGGGCGACGGGTACCCAGGTGCCATAGTCGATTGAAGCACCGAGCGCTGTTGGCTGGGCAAATCCAGAGGTCCATATCGCTGCGCTAGCGACGGGTATGCGAAAGTTTATGTGATGGATGAAGAGATGGGTAATGAGTACAAACTAAGCCGTTTACGGATGCAAGAGATTGCTCAAGGTTTGAGTGACGAGGATTCGCACAGGATTGTTCCGGCCTGTCCCGAGTGGACGGTGAAAGATCTTTTCTCACATGTCACGGGTTTGGCTGCAGATCTTGGTGGCGGCAAAGGTCCGACAGGAGATACACAGGTGTGGGTTGATGCCCTCGTGAGCGATCGACGAGAGAGGACTCTGTTAAGTGTGGTCGACGAATGGAATGAAGTGGCGCCTGCATTTGAAGCGATGATTGATTCAATGCCCAAGCGCTTATGGACATTAAGTTATGACACGGTTGTCCACGAACATGATCTTCGTAACGCCGTTCGCCAACCTGGTCAACGAGATTCAAGTGGCGTCAAAATGTCGGCGGTCTTGGGTCTCAAACTCGTCAAAGGTGACCTTGCGACAAAGGCGTTGCCTGCTTTTTGCGCGGTGATTGATGGCGTCGAACACATCGTCGGTGAGGGTGAACCAGCGCTTACTCTGACGGCCTCAGCTTTTGAAACTTTGCGACTTTTAGGAAGTCGGCGGACCGACAGTGAAATGCGCCAGGCCGACTTTGTCGGTGATTTGGATGGTTTGTGGAATGGGATTACTCACATGGGTCTTCCCAAGGTGAGTCTCGGGGAGTAGTTCGCCTACGATAGGGCGGGTTATTCACAAGAGCATCGCATGCGATGATCACGATTAGGAGAAACGCAATGGGTCAGTTCACAGGTAAGACAGTTCTCATCACCGGAGCCTCCTACGGGCTCGGCGAAGGTTTCGCTGAAGGTTTCGCCAAAGAGGGCGCGGATCTCATCTTGACCGCACGTAGTACCGAGATGTTGGAAGTGGTAGCCACGCGTTGTCGTGGCTTGGGCTCAAAAGTGACTGTGCTGACTGGCGATGTTTCGGTTGAAGCCGATGTGGTGCGCGTCGTGACGACCGGCATTAAAGAGCACGGCAAGATTGATGTCTTGATTAATAACGCTGGTGTCGGTGACATGCGCGGTATTTCGCCTGAGCACTATGACATGGCGACTTGGAATTGGATCATCTCCGTTGACCTCAATGGTGCATTCATGTACATGCGTGAAGTCGGTCGCCATATGTTGGAACGTCAGAGCGGCAACATCGTCAATATCTGCTCGATCATGGGTAGTGGCGCCAATGAGTCAAACATCATTGCCTACACGGCGGCCAAAGGTGCCTTGCGCAACCTCACTCAGCAACTTGGTTGTGAGTGGGCGGATCGCGGCGTACGCGTGAACGCTGTGTCTCCCGGATTTATCATTACTGAAATGGTGCGTCCCGCTCTTGAGGCACTCGGCATGGACAAATGGATTGCCAGCCGAACTCCGATGCGACGAGTTGGTGAACTGGAAGAGATTGTTGGGCCTGTGATGTTCTTGGCTTCTGATGCAGCGAGCTACATCACTGGTCACGATCTCTTGGTTGATGGTGGAACGAATGCCTCTAACGGTACGTATCAGATTCCTCCGATTCACCATGAGTGGAATAAGGACACGGCAGGCAAAGTTGGTGCTGGTTATCCAGGAATCGTGCCCCGACCTGACTGGTATCAAGCTCTTGAATTAGGAATTCCCGGACTGCATTACCCACTTCCCGAGGCCTAAAAACCCTCCCGTTCCTTGTGGTTCTGGGTCGTTGTGAGGACACATAGTGTCCTCACAACGACCCAGAACCACAAGGTGTGCTGTTATTTCAAGAGGTCTGTGACGTGATGATCACGCATTGCCGATTGTGCACGCTTGATCACTTCAGTCCATAGTGCCATGGCGCGCTCGCTTGATGAGTCGAGAGTACCGACAGCGAACACTGGAATAATCCAGCTGTAGAGAACGCCTACCCGGTAATCCTCTAAGAATTGTGCAAACGGGTAAGTGGTGACTCCATGGGCCACGAGTTCATCGTGGTATCCCTTGAGCAGAGCGGCTTCATGCTCCTTACGGACATCAATCGGCAAACTCTGGCTCATCAAGTAAGCAACGTCGTACGCTCCGCCGCCTTTACTGCTGGTCTGGAAGTCAATCATGAAGACATCATCACCATCGCCGAAAAAGAGATTGTCCAAACGGTAATCAAAGTGCACAATCGTGTTAGGCATTGCGGCAAATCGATCAAGAAGTTGATGAACATTGCTACCGAACTGTTCCATCAGTGGAACCATGTCTGCATCAACAGCGTGGGAGAAAACTTGCAGGAACCCTGGAAGCGACTGCTCGTAAATTCCCGCCCCGATTTTCATGCCTTCGCCATTGATCGGAGGCATCCAATCAAATGCATCGAGGCGGGGCGACTCCCAAAACTCGGCGTGCAGACGGGCCACGGTCTTGAGCGCATTCATGGCGTCTTGCGCATTGACTCCTACCGACTGATCGCCAACGCGCAGATGTCCGAGATCTTGAAGCAGCAACACATAGTTATCGGTGTCGTACTCAGCCGAGACTGAATACGCCTGGGGCACGACGCTGAGTTGGGGGGCGATCTCCAAATAGAAACGGGCTTCACGTTCGAACACTCGAGCCGGCCCGAGCATGCCACGAATCATGGGATCTTGAGTGGGAATCTTGCAGATGATGAGCGCAGGTCCGTCTCCACCTGAATAAGTCACGGCAAGGCGTCCGACCTCACCCATAAAGCCGATGCCGGCGCCCATATTTTGTGCTTCAACAGTTGCCACTGACGTTGCCGCTGTTATCGCTCCACTGCTTCGCAGCGTGGTGGTCAGCCACTCTGCCGTGACTGAGGCGGTACTAGTTGGCAATGTAGTCATGGGTTTTCTCCTAATCGGGGTGATGCTGTAAATCGGTTGGGTGTAAATGCTGGCTGGATGATTTCTTTGGTATCCCAATCATGGGTTAATGCTCGGTGTGCGATGCGCCAATCACCTGCACGACATTCAAAGCGGTCAAAATATCGACCGCCAAACTTTTCCAAAAACTCACCGTCGGCACCGCGCACTCGGTGCCACGCTAAGACTTGTGTCTCGACATTGGCAATAGTCGGTGAAACAAAATCAATTGTCGGGACTCCACAAAAATGCGTCGTTGAGATTGCGTACGTCCGTAATTTTTTTGTGACAAGCGTGGCAAAATCACTCCCCAGACCGACGAAACTGCCGTGGTCATCGGTGCCGTCTGGGTGATAAACAGAGGTCACCAAATCGGCATCGCAACGGTCAATCCCATGGCAATAGTCCATGATGCATCGTTGAA
>CALGTP010000505.1 GCA_937902105.1 uncultured Actinomycetes bacterium | reverse complement strand
TCATAGTCACCTAAGAATCGAAGGGAAATACACTAAAATTAGTGGGGTTTTTTGGCCCGCTCTTTGTGATGTTTGGTCTCTAGATATTAGGGATACTATTCTTGACATTCATGCCAGAGCAGATGAGATGGTCTCTTCAAAGATTGGTTTTGAGAAGCCGATTATCAATGAGTTGCTGCTTACTTTGCCTTGGCGAACGGAGCGGATGTGGAACTGGACCCATGAGTCTCACATCAATTTGCAGGAGCAGCGCACGGTGGCTAGTTTCTGCAAGCAGAGAATCAATGCCAGACAGTCTGGCCGGGCCAACGTTATACTGGACTCGAGAGTCACTTTGGGCTCGGGCGCTAAGGGCAGATCCAGTTCCAAGGCTCTGGGTGCCAGGTGGAGACAGACTCTCCCTCTCCAGATTGGTGGCGACTTATATTTGGGGCTGCACTTTGGCCCTACTCGTTACAATGCGTCTGATGATCCTTCCAGACGGGTGCAATTGCGATCGGCCCTCAGGCCGCCTCCTCCTGCCTGGGACGCGCTCTCCCATGGGGAGTTCGAGGGATGGGACAAGTGGACTCGGTCGAAGCAATGTCCTCGGGTTCCTGCCGAATGGGCTCGGTTGTTCCTCCTAGTGGCGGGGGATGTGGAGCCACATCCTGGACCGCTTGTGACACCACTGCTTCTGCTCTTTGTGCTTTTCCGGACAGTGTTTGCTCCGCAGGTCAGGCGACATCCTCGTGTGCCCCTGCCTGAGCAGAACAGGCCTTTGGTAGCAGTAGCAAGTCAGAGGAAGCGTGTTGGACTGGTGCTAGAGTTCAAGGATTTCATTGCGCCAGAGCTGCTGGAGGTTCTACTTGAGGTTCCAGCCGCGCTCGCTCGCAAGGTAGTTCTCTTCGGGCGTACCTTGTGCAATACAGAACGTTCTTATTCCTGCTTCTCTGAGCTCATCAATGGTTTGGTGGATCTGAAACGTGAGCTCAGAAAGCAGTTGATCACAGCATGGGACTTTGCTGATCTTTGGCGAGTTCTGGAGCCGGTGGAGAGCAGGCATGCAATGCCTCGGTTGGTTTTCCGAGCCTTCATCACGGTTTGCCTGATGTGGGGATGGCCTGTCTTCGGCTCCCTTGTTGCGCTTGGCTTTGTGGGCATGGCAAGACCTGGTGAGCTTTGTGCTGCGACCCGTTTACAATTGTTCCTGCCAACGGATGTTGGGGACAAGGTACTTCGCTGCTTCCTTCGCGTGATGGACCCCAAGTCCAGGTGGCGAGCAGCAAAGAAGCAGCTGATACGCTGCGACGAATGGTGGGTCGTGTACTTGCTAGTTTTGGTTTTCAAGGATGTGCCCAAGGCGTCCAAGCTTTGGCCTATGTCAGCTTCTTCATTCAGGACAAGGTGGAATGCTGTTCTCCGCAGCTTGGGAATTCCGCATACCACGAAGAAGGGTCTGACGCCAGGCTCTATGCGCGGTGGTGGTGCCACTGCATTTTTCGAAGAGACACAGGATTTGACTCACACACGGCGGCGTGGTCGCTGGATGCGAGACAGCACAGTTGAGATATACGTGCAGGAAGTGGTCCAGGCCGAGATGCTGATGGAATTGCCGAGTGACACAGTTGCTCATTTGAATGCTTATTCTGATGCGCTGCAAGGAACTTTACACACAATCTTTCTCCTCTTGAACAGTAAGATTCCTGCAGAC
>CALGTP010000504.1 GCA_937902105.1 uncultured Actinomycetes bacterium | reverse complement strand
AATCACCGGCAAGATAAAACCTAAGACTGCGAGAATCAACGAACACACCATCAGCAGTGGTAGAGGCAATCCAGAGCCGCCCAAAGTTGTCAGCACCAACATTGCCAGTGGTAGAACCGCTCCGATGAGAGCACCTAATAGCCGCTCGGTGGTGACCTCAGTCAAAGTTCGATCACACATTGCCAGATCAGATGTTGAAACCGAAAAATGTTTTTCGATGAGCCTCACTAGTAACTGCATCTGTGAGCGACTCGCTGTTGCTCCTGAACCGTACTTGGGGAGAACCGTCGCCAAGGCGGGACGACGTAGAGATTGGCGGATCAATAACCCTCCGAGACCAGCGCCCACGCCCCAAAAGATCATGGCGCCACGTCAGACATAGGGCGAGCGATGAAACGCGGCGAGATAGTAAAGCGACCCAAACGTTGCAACATCACTAAAGAAGTGCCAAACATTGCAATGACGACACTTAAGGCCATCATTCCGCTCGGCTTGGTATACGCCACCAAGTAGGTGGGATTCAACATCAATAGCCCTACAACGAAGAAAACCACGACCGCGATAATGATCCGCACTGCGCTTCGAATGCGGGCTCGCGCCACCCATACCCGCGTACGCATCTGCACATCACTGCGACAACACTCTGCTAAATGGCCAAGCAGTGCTCCAACATCGCGAACTTGATTTTCGGACGCAGTAATGAGCGCCGCTACGACAAAGTCGGCGGAAGAATGATTGATATCTGTGGCGAATTGGCGCACAGCTTCTGGAAGCCCCATAAAGCCTAAGCGTGCCGACAATTGCTCGACTGCTGGTCGTATCGCTAGCGGTGCAGTCGCCGCGGTGACAGTCAGTGCTTGTTCTAATCCCCGTGCTCCCGCCATGGTGTCGCGTAACTGCTCGGTCCAGACTGCTAGTGCTTCAACCAACTTTGTTTCATCGACCGATCGTCGCGCGGGGCGTGGCACTCGAATTCCCGATCGAATGACCACCACCCCACGCAATCCAGCCAGGACAAGGAGCGTGCCCGTAGCTAGAACCAAACCAAGTACAAGTCGCAGAATCATATTCATCGTCGACCACTCACAACATGTAATGGGACAACTTCTGCATCGTCATATCCGTGCGTCACTAATAAATCGCGTAACTCACTGGTCATTGGATACGCCGGCTCTGCACATGCGTGACCATGAGCGACGAAGATTTCGTTAGAAACAATTCGCGGCCCATCGCAGTCCACTACCTCGCGGATACTGCTGATACGACGCTGACCATTGAACATTTCAATATGCACAACAATGTGCAGAGCGTTGGCGATTAAGAGATTCACGACGTCTATCGGTAGACCAGTATTTGCCATTGACACATAGGCCGCAAGTTTGGAAAATGCAGAACGAGTTGAATCGGCATGCAGTGTGCACATTGAACCGTTATTCCCCTGACTCATGGCCATCAACATCGCGAACGCTTCTGCCCCGCGGACCTCACCGACGACAACCCGATCAGGATCCATACGCAAGGCCATACGCGTTAAATCGGCAAGTGAAATCGCACCGAGACCCTCAATGTTGGCGTCACGAGACTGCAACTCATCATGATCTGGATGGAGTTGAACAAATCTTCCTAAGCCAAGTTCAAAAGCATCTTCAATGGTCACAATCCGCTCATGAAACGGGATCTCATTCATCAATGCTCGCAATAATGTGGTTTTGCCACTGCCAGTTCCACCGGCGACAAT
>CALGTP010000503.1 GCA_937902105.1 uncultured Actinomycetes bacterium | reverse complement strand
CGTCGAGGATTGGGGGACAGGAGCCGTAATTGCAGCGGCGAAGGTCGCAGGTCATTTGGGCCGCCCTTTCGAGCTCCAATACGAAAGTTGGGAAACACGAGAGCACTGTCGAACCATCGGCAGTCAGAGGATGCTCCGACAAGCGATCGACCTTTTCAATGAGGAGAAGCTGGAGCTGGACGCCAAGCCATTCAAGGTCGGAGGCACGGAGGCAAGCAGGGAGGCTCCTTCAATGGAGAGAGCCCTACAAGATATCCGCGCCAAACTCACATACCTTTCAGTCACAAACTCGGCGGGACTGGTCCCGCCGACGGAAGACATGCTGAAAGAGACAATGGGCTTGAAGTCATTGTCGCCGGATCTTTTGGAGCTGATGCAAAAAACCAAGACTGTAGCGGCATCGCTGGCGCCTCTGGCGTCCAAATCGTTGCCAGCCTGGACCTTGGCCGATGACTTGTGTGCTTATGAGGTGGAGGGCAGCTACCAAGAGACCCTTGGGGACAAACATTCTTCCGTGTGTGGGGTCAAGAAAGACGGCCTGAGGACATTGGCCATCGGCCCGGCATCATCGGGTGTGTGTACGACTGTGGATCTCCCGGCCGGCATCGCTTTCGGACGCACTGGGGCACTCCAGGTGCAAACGGATCCTGTAGATGACCAGCCATGTGGGAGGTTCAAACTTGCCAAAGGGAGCCTGCTCCTGTTAACAAGTGATGGCGACGAGGCCCAGCCTCGCAGCATACTCGCCATCTTGGCAGAGAAACGCATAGAGCTCGCCTCCATCAGCAATCCGCAGATGCTCTATGGCCACAAATGCGTCCTTTCTACTTCCGGCACTTTTTCCCTCTCGGAACTGACGTCGTTGTACGCTCTGGGGAGCTGGGGCCCGCCGTTCTCTCGTGAAGTGTCCGGCAATTGGCTGTTAAGGACGGAAGGTACGACGGCCTTCGAAGTTGTGCCGATCTATAGCTGGTCGTCGGAAGCGGCAGGTAGAGTAGGCGACGTGCCTGCCAAGTACCACTTGCAGCCGAGTAATAACACGTGTTTGTTGCGCCTCCAGCTGACCAGGGCGATAGTGATTCCAGAAGGCAAGTTCTTGATTTTCCAGTGACCGTTCCCGCTAAGCACATGTTCACCGCAATTGCTCCCCAGGCCCCAACATATTGATTTTTCAGAGCTGTGTTTTGCAGGTAAATATTTACATAACGGCATGCGTGATATTTGTATGACTGTACGTTGCAGGCATTCTGGGGGTAGGACCTTTTCAGCGGTGACCTAGCATTTTGTCCCGAGGAGGCTCTGGCCGGTTGTAAACCAATCTTATAACGTTAGTCGGATTACAGATTAAGCTCATCTAGGGACATTTACGTGTGAAACCCCTATCAGCATTTATTCAGCCTCAGGATTCGGGGAGATAGTCTTGACAATTGCAACCAGCCAGCTGGATGTTTGGTGCACCTTCATGTGTGCGCATGAGAGGGATTGAGAGCGAAACAGAAAGATAGAGAAAGGGATAACCACCTGAGCACGCTGCGTGATTTTCCTTCCGTTCAGTGTAAGCACGTGTTTGGGTATAGAAGAGTGTTTTTGCAAGGTCACGGCGTGTACGCATGAATGTACACATTTCCAGAAATGCCGCTCGGGTGGGAGGGCTTATATGACGCAGCATCCTGGTACTCTCGTTCACTGGCATCTTCGTTAAGAAAAAGAAGCGCTTATTAACTTTACTGTCCTGTGCCTCTCTCTCTCTCTCACTCAGTGCACGCCGTGCACACCAACTGATACCATGTTCAAGTTAAGTTGTTTCTCATACTACGTCTT
>CALGTP010000502.1 GCA_937902105.1 uncultured Actinomycetes bacterium | reverse complement strand
GCCTCCGGTCAACGTGGTGTCTTGATTTCTACAATGTAGTCGATTCACTGTAGACGATTCTTCTTCGACAATCCACGACAATCCACGACAATCTACTCGTGTCCTGATTTGCAATCGAAAATCCCCGAGAATCCGCGAGATTATGAGAATGAAACCTCGCGAGGTCATCGATGGTGCCAGCGAACCTCGGCGAACCAAGAGACGAAGAACCTTCGCGATGATGATCGGTCGCGCTGAGGACAGCGGCCCCGCCGGCACTGCGTTTCGCGGGAAGCCGAGCGTGCCCATGGTGTTGCCGAGGACGCTTGGCGGCCTGCTCGACGACGGCAAGATCAAGCGCGGGGTGCCGAAGTCGAACATGGCCAAGTTCCTGAATAGAAAGCTTGAGGAGACGGAGACTTTGCTGAGCACCGCCAGCGAGAAGGCAAATGACATGGAGAGCAGGGCGCGCGCCCTCGAAGGAAAAGTGCCCTCGCGGGACAGTGAAAAGCTCCTTTGGCACGAGACGAACCGAAGCCGGGCTCTCGTCCTTACGCGTGATATTGAACGGCTTCTGAACGAGCTGAAGGACGTGCGGGCGTTCTGGAAGAGAGCCGCGCTTGAGGAGCTAAAATCTACCGACCTCGTGTGGGACCTCCTCCTCAGAGCAACGGTCCTGTATTCTGAATCCAACGTAGCGTTGGAGGAGGCGCGGGCGGCGATGCGACGGGCGTTGGCGTTCATGAACGAGCACAGCACAGCCTGGACGCGCATCGAGCAAGCGAAGCGCAAGAGGGAGTCCTCCGAGCGGCACCGAGATGACGATGGGATCCGAGCGGCTCGTAAACCCGAGTGGAGCAGCGGCAGCGATGGCGATGGCGACGAGGAGGACGACCAACACGGGCAGGTTTATGTGGTGACCGAAGCATCAAAGTCAGCGCCCGACTACTTGCCAGGTGCTGAGCATTGGCGTAGCGTCCACTGCGCGTTCGGTAGCCTTCGGTGCAGGTGACCGCGTGCATATTCTCGAGATCTCGAACATTCCTGGAAAGGGCCTTCAAGATGGCTCGGGCTCTGAGTCGGTGTATGCACGCATCAGGAGCCTGAAGCCGGGTCAGCGTGACGCGTGGGTGCGCCGATCGCGTTTGTCAAGCGAGGACGACGGCGCGCACAGCGCACGCGAGACGTTCCTTTCTCCGTCGCTGTCTGCACCAAGCTCCGACAACACGCGACACCAGCGCGACGCGCTCAACGCATCATCTTCGTCCGCTGCAGCCTCCGATTTGGACGAGTCCGTGGACGCCCGCTCAATGCCCACTGGGGAACGCAGGCGCTGGGTCCCAAAGCGGATGACACTTCCAGCCGTCGAAGACATGGCGGATGCAGGTGCAGCAACGACGAGCGAAGTGCCCTCTGATGGCGCGGTTGATGCCGAACTTGAAGCCGCACACACTTGATGCTCACACAGCCTTGAATGCGCGCTGCAATGCCGTGCCACTTATCGAGAAAGCTTGAAAGCTTTTGCCACGTAAGTACACGATTCCAGAATCCAGCGTCGTGCCTTTCATCATATTTAGTCGATACCGATTAAATTTTGGTACACCCAACGTCAGAGGCAGAGTGAAAGAGGCCCGCATCGGCGATGCCGCGGCGTCTGCCGACGCCGGCTTTTCGGGGGCACCATGGGCCCCACAACGACGGGCGCCCGCCTCCCTGCTGGTTGGTCGACACCCGTGATGCTATTCATTAAACTCAGTAACTTTTGATATGCCAGAGTGAGGTTAGGCCCGCATCGGCGATGCCGCGGCATCTGCCGACGCCGACTTTCCGGGCGTATACTCAACTCGACCGTCCGTAGGTTTTTTGTCAGAGAAGCGGCCTGAGGGCTCTGCCAGGCAGTCTGGAATGTTGTTCGCGTGTGTGCACACGGGG